>NZ_QESS01000015.1:0-13951 GCF_009012935.1 Wolbachia endosymbiont of Nasonia oneida
GCGCGGTGGCATGACCTCGTCATCCCGCTACGTGTTAGCGGGATCTAGAGATACCGCGAATGAATCGCGGTATGACATAGGGAACCCTTTCTTGGGTTAGCTATAGATTTACTTCGCATATTCAGCTAATTTTTATTACAATTACAACAAAATAATTTTGGCTTTGATGAAAACTGTATATGTATGTCAATCCTGTGGTCACAGCACTGGTAGGTGGGTAGGGAAGTGTATTGCATGTGACAATTGGGATACAATTGTTGAGGAAATAGCAGTAAAAACGGGCAAAAGAAGTATATCTGCGCCAATTTTAATAAAGACGTTATCGGGTAGCGAAATTATCACTCCAAGTCGTTTTTTAACAGGAATAGAAGAATTAGATAGAGTTTTTGGTGGGGGTATCGTTCAAGGTGCTAGCATTTTAATTGGTGGCGAACCTGGAATTGGGAAATCTACCCTTTTGCTTAGAATTGCAGCTAATGTTGTGCAACTTTCCTCTTTTGAATGTCTTTATGTATCCGGCGAGGAATCTTTAGAGCAAGTGAGCCTCAGAGCAAAGCGTCTTAAGATAAATGAACCTAAAATTAAGCTTTTGTCTACAGTGTCTTTAACTGATGTAGTAGCAACAATAAAGGAAAACAAAAGTATTAAATTCTTAGTAATTGACTCTATACAAACAATGTATGATAGCAGAATTACATCAGCACCAGGAACTGTAACTCAGGTCCGCACTTGCGCACATGAATTAACCATTCTTGCGAAACAATATGGTATTTCCCTCTTAATAGTTGGCCATATAACTAAGGATGGACAAATAGCTGGACCTAAAACTTTGGAGCATATGGTAGATACGGTATTATATTTTGAAGGTGAAAATAGTAATCAATATCGCATTTTACGCACTATTAAAAATAGATTTGGCCCTGCAAATGAAATTGGTGTTTTTGAGATGTCTGAAGCAGGACTTGTGCCTGTTGATAACCCATCATCATTGTTTCTGATGGCCCATGACAGAGAAGTAGTTGGCAGCGCCGTATTTGCAGGAATTGAAGGTTCAAGACCAATTTTAATGGAAGTGCAAGCATTAATAGCAGGGACTAATATGGCAACCCCAAGAAGGGCAGTAGTTGGGTGGGATATTAATCGATTGGCTATGATCATTGCGGTGCTAAATGCTCGTTGCAAAATGTTTTTGCATGATAAAGAGGTATACCTAAACATTGCAGGGGGACTCAAAATACAGGAACCATCGGCTGATCTTGCTGTTGCTGCTTCCCTTATTTCAAGTGTAGTAAATTTACCGCTGCCAACTTCTTCAATAATCTGCGGTGAAGTTGCACTTTCAGGAGAAATTAGGAATGTCTCGCATGCTGATCTCAGACTAAAAGAAGCACAAAAGTTAGGATTCAAAAAAGCAATTATGCCTAAAAATGGTAATTACTCTTCTCACGATATTGAGATAATTAAGCTTGGTCACGTAAGGGAATTAAGAGAAATTTTTAATTACAATTAAATAACGCTTCAGCAAATTCTTTGCTAGTAAACTCCCTTAAGTCCTCTATATTTTCGCCAATTCCTATAGCATGTAACTTTATCTTATAAGCTTCTGCAAGTCCAATTACCACTCCGCCCTTAGCAGTGCCATCTAACTTTGTTACGATTAGCCCGGTAACATTAACCATTTTGCTAAATGCTTCTAATTGGCTATAAGCATTTTGGCCGGTAGTTGCATCAAGAACTAAAATAACGTCATGAGGGGCAGTGTCATCCAATTTCTTTATCGTTCTATATATTTTTGATAATTCCTCCATAAGGTTCACATTATTTTGCAGCCTTCCTGCTGTGTCAATTAGAACAACATCAACGCTATCTTTCATAGCTTGACTTACAGCTCTATATGCCACACTCGCAGAATCGCTACCGTACTCTCCAGTAACAATCAAGCAATCAGAACGTTCTGCCCAAATGTTTAATTGCTCACTAGCAGCAGCTCTAAATGTGTCGCATGCAACAAGCATAACGGATTTTCCCATTTCCTTATATTTATATGCAAGCTTACCTATAGTTGTGGTTTTACCGTTACCGTTTACTCCGCATACCATTATTATATGTGGTTTTTTATTTAAAATTAACGGCTGTACAACTGGGCTCAATATAGCTTCTATTTCGTTCATTAACTGCTGCGAGATAATATTATGTTCAACTTCCTTGTCAAACTTGATGCTTGTGAGCCTGTCAATAATCAACTTGGAAGTTTTATGACCAATATCCATGCTAATTAGCAATTCTTCTAGCTCATCTAAAAGCGACTGATCTAATTTTTTTTTGCCAGAAAAAATACTTTTCACTCCGTTGCTAAAGCGAGAAGAAGTTTTTAACAAGCCTTTATAAAGGTTACCAAATAAACTCAAGAGAATACTCCTTTTTAATTACAATATAGAGAATGACATGCACTACATGTATTTGTAAAGTAAATACACTCGTAACCCATATATTTTGTGAGTAAAATATACTGTTTGCTAGTGCATTTTTCTTTAGTTTTTAACCTAAATATGTTATAATGTAGAATAGCGGTTTACAGGTAATTTTATGAGTTATAATGAGAAAATTTTAGATCATTACGAAAATCCAAGGAATGTTGGCTCTCTGGATAAAAATGATCCAAGTGTTGGCACTGGTCTAGTTGGTGCACCATCGTGCGGTGATGTAATGAAATTGCAGATAAAGGTCAATGACAAAGGTGTTATTGAAGATGCAAAATTTAAAACTTTTGGTTGTGGTTCTGCCATTGCTTCAAGTTCCTTGTTAACAGAGATGATAAAGGGAAGAACCATCAGTGACGTTACACAGATAAAGAATACTCAAATAGTGGAAGAGTTGTCTTTACCTCCAGTGAAGATACACTGTTCGGTACTTGCTGAAGATGCTATAAAGGCTGCTATTCATGACTATCAAAGTAAACAAAAGAATTAAGAAGCTACGAACATGGGTGAATATCAAGAAGTAGGCGGAGGTGAAACTGTAAAAAAGAATAAAAAACTTATCACTATAACTGCGAAAGCAGTAGAAAGGATAAAGTATTTATTGGACCAAAAGAAGCATACTAACCTTGAGAAATCAGAAGAAGCAATAGGAATAAGAGTGCTAATTAAGCAAAAAGGATGTTCTGGTTTAAAATATGACATTGAATATGCGTATGATACTCGTCCTTTAGAGTCGATGATTGAGGAAAACTGCAGTGATGACCAAAAAGTTAAAGTGTTGATCGATCCAAAGTCCGTCATGTTTATTCTTGGCTCTGAAATGGATTATGTAGAAGAAAAATTTTCATCGGGTTTTGTTTTCAAAAATCCCAATGAAAAAGGAAAGTGTGGTTGTGGAGAGAGTTTTCATGTCTAGCAACTATTTTACATTGTTTGAAATCGAACCAGCTTTCAATATCAGCTTTGATGAGTTAGAGAAAAAATATATTGAGCTAAGCAAAACTGATATAAATGAAAGACAGTCCAAAAACATGGAAAATATCAACAAAGCTTATCAAGTGCTAAAGTCACCACTAGAACGTGCTGAGCATTTGTTGAATCTTTTTGGTGTGGCAAAGGATCATCCGAATTCTGAAATATTAAGTGAATCAATGGAAATAAGAGAGTATTTGCTGGACTGCGACGATCTACAATTTGCAAGCAGGATGATTGATGAAAAAATAAAAGATTGCGTTAAAAACCTAATTAACACTTTTGCTGTAAAGAATTTTGATAGAGCTGCTACACAAGTCTTAAGATTGAAATATTTATATAAGTCATTTGAGGAGGTGAAAAAAAATGCAACCAATTCAAATTTCTGAACCAAATTCAAATGAAGTAGTTTTTGGTATAGATCTTGGTACTACCAATTCTTTAATTGCCATGGTAAATAAAGCTGGCAATGTGGAGATATTTAAAGATAAGCAGGGAAGAGAGCTACTGCCTTCTGCTCTTTCATATGAAAATAATACATTGAAAACTGGCTACGATGTCGGTCAAAATGCAATCTACTCAATAAAGCGTTTAATGGGTAAAAGTGTTGAAGAATTAAATAAAGAAGGCGTCAATTTTGAAATAGATCATGAAAGCGAAAAAGTTATTAGAATAAAATGCGCAGAGGAAAAGTATCTTACTCCTGTTGAGATTTCTGCTGAGATATTAAAAGCTTTATGTGAGAGGGTAAAAAAGTCTAAGGGGCTGGAAGTAAAAAAAGCAGTGATTACTGTGCCAGCTTACTTTGACGATTCAGCACGTAACGCAACTAAATATGCGGCAAAATTAGCTGGCATAGAAGTTCTTCGCCTCGTTAACGAGCCAACCGCTGCAGCGCTTTCTTACTCCATTGAAAAGAACAATAGCAGTGGAATATATGCAGTTTATGACCTTGGTGGTGGAACATTTGATATTTCGATATTGAAATTGCATCAAGGAGTGTTTCAAGTCCTTGCGGTTGGTGGTGACACCAAACTCGGCGGTGATGATTTTGATCATTTGCTGAGTTCAATTGTGATTGATAAGTATAGAGAAAAGACGGCTAAGCAACTAAATTCCTTACTTATCGAATCACGCTCTGTGAAAGAGTACCTAAGCAATCACACTATAGGTATCTTCGAATTTAATGTTAACGGCAAGCCATTTGAGTGCGAAATTACCAGAGAAGAATTCGAGCAGGCAATCAGTTCTTTGGTCAATAAGACTATCAATATAGTCACTCGTACTATAAGTGATATAGATCTTAAAATTGATGATATAAAAGGAGTAATTTTAGTTGGTGGTGCAACTAGAACACCATTGGTTCAAAATTCACTAGTCAAACTCTTTGGAAATAAAGTACTAAATGACGTGGATCCAGATAAAGCAGTTGCCATTGGGGCAGCTCTGCAGGCTCATGATTTAACTTCGAGCTCAAAAGATAGGAATATTCTCCTGGATGTTCTACCTTTATCACTTGGCATAGAAACTATGGGAGGCATAGTTGAAAAAATCATACCAAGAAATACGCCACTACCAGTTTCAGAGATAAAAGAGTTTACAACTTATATTGATGGGCAAACAGCAATGAAAATTCATGTTTGTCAGGGAGAACGTGAAATGATAGAGGATAACAAATCTCTAGCGCAGTTTGAACTAAAAGGTATACCGCCACTGCCTGCAGGTTCTGCAAGAGTTGAAATAGAATTTACAGTTAACGTTGACGGAATCTTGACTGTTACTGCAAGAGAAAAAACTACTGGAATTGAGCAGACAGTTAAAGTAAATTCAAGTTTTGGCTTGAGTGAAGCTGATGTTCAAAATATGGTTAACCAGTCAATAAACAGTTTTGACGAAGATATGAAGGCTCGTTCCCTTGCAGGTGCTAAAATTAATGGAAATAAACTCATACACTTGGTTGAAAACAATAATAACCTTTCCACTGATCAAAAGTTGAAAAACCTATTACAAAATGCAAAAAACGCTTTACAAGGCAATGACTTGAATGAAATTAACAACACTATCGCCGAGTTAGAAAATTCTTCTTTAGAGTTGTGTGAATTAACAAATAGGTAGAAAAAGCTTACACAACCTTGTGCAATACCCTATTTAATCTCAAAGCAACAGGTAACCTGAAATTAAATGGTAACCAATCGACCTTTCCTAATTTAAATGATAAACCAACTATGCTTACACGCCCAATGATATTTTCCATTGGTACAAAACCAACTTCAGGAAACCTACTATCTAAAGAATTATTTCTATTGTCTCCCATAACGAAAAATTGATCGTTAGGTACATAATAAACCGGAGTGTTATATGATAGCTTATTAGAAATGTCATCTATCAAAATCTCATGTTCCTTGCCACTTAAAAGCGTTTCTATATATCTTGGTATGTTACGATTTGACTCATAATCAAAAAAACTTTCAATTTGCCTTCGCTCTACTTTCTGATCATTTAGGTATAATTCTCCCTCTATCATTTGCACTTTGTCACCTGGTGTTCCTATTACTCGCTTAACAAACCTGATGCTGTCATTTCTTGTGGGTTTGAAAACTACTATGTCGCCACGCTTTGGAGGGGTGTAAAAAATCCTGCCGCTAAAAATGTTTGGAGAAAATGGAAAGGAGTGTTTACTGTAACCGTATGAATATTTACTGGTAAAAATGTAATCCCCTTCAAGTAGGGTGCTTTTCATTGAACCAGAAGGTATATGAAATGGCTCGAATAAAAAACTACGTATTGACAGCGCAATCAACAGTAAAAAAAACAATGAAGATAAAAATCTTCCCGTTCTTATCACCCAGTTTTTGCTTAGTTCTTCCAACTTTTCCAACTTTGTTTTTCTTATAGATTAAGTTTATTATAATACATAAATTAAAAAATGGTAATATGAAATTTTACTTGTGAATGTTATTCCTCTATTCAAAACAATTTTGAAAAGGCGGTTCATTTCTTTCAACGGTGTCATCCAAGTAGCGTGACACATAACTGTACGAACATTGCAATTTGCAGGTGGCAGATGAAAGTAGCTGATGCACATCTGTACGAACATTTGCTTTTGTTAAGGTAATATGGTGTTATGAAAGTAGCTGACACTGGAATGGCTTTGTTGCATCGCTACTTATGAAAGGCTAACTATAGTTAGGATTATAAGCAACCTATTGAAAATCTTGTTTTTTTGCAATCAATCTGATCAAATTTAAGAATAGTAATTTGTTATTTATATTAATAAATTTAATTCTATTGAAAATAGCTAAAGCATTGAAATTCTTGAATTTTAGCCGGATTGGTAAATGGTAGTGAAATTTCTTTTACTCAAATTTAGGTATTCATTGACCGTTCTTGTTATAAATACCAGAATAATAAGCTACTGATATTCCCTATCTTTTTTATCTTTAATCCATCATAGCTAGCGATGCAACAAAGCCCACTGGAATCCAGGTTGTAACCGTTCACGGATTGTGAGAATGAATAAAGAACTAAGCAGTCGTAACTTTTGGAAGGGATTTTGGCCATTGAGACGTGATGTCAAAAATATCGACAACATTCTTTCCACAAATCTTTCTCCATGTTCCGACCAGGTGAAAAAGCTGTTTTTACGATAGCCGTCTAATTTGCCGTTCTGCAAGGTTGTTGATTGACTTCAGGCTTTCGTAAAAACTTCCACACCATATCCTCGGCCTTAACATCTTAATGGCCATTCTCAAACCATTTACAAGCCTTGTCATTTCATGCCCCCCTTTTTGCATTAGTTGTGTAGCATCTTTTAATATTAGCAAGGCCTATAATAGTGCAACACTGCCTTACGTATTGCCAATCCAAATTCTACTTGCTGTAAAATAACACAATCTGCTACATCGCTGCTAATCTCAATCCCTCTGTTTATTGGCCCTGGGTGCATAACAATCGCATCTGGTTTTGCGTATGATAGCTTTTGTGAATCAAGTCCATACAAATAAAAATATTCTTTCTCTGAAGAACTATTATTCATGCGCTCTTTCTGCAATCTCAAAAGCATAATTACGTCAGCATCCTTTATACCTTCAATTAATGAATAATGGACTGAATCTACTTCAGGAAAATGCTTACAAATCAAAGTTGGTGGTGCGACCAAGTTTATCTCTGCTCCAAACATTTTTAGCAATCTTATATTTGATCTTGCAACTCTACTGTGCAGAATATCTCCACATATCACAACTTTGAGGTCCTTTATTTGCTTTTTGTGATTGCTGATTACAAGATAGTCTGCAAGAGCTTGAGTTGGATGTTCACTACTTCCATCGCCTGCATTGATTAGCGAGCAGTTAACATACTTTGCCAGTGTATTAATGATACCACTACTTTTATGCCTGATTATTATGTAATCAGGATTCATTGCATTTAATGTTTTGATCATGTCTTTTAGATCTTCTCCCTTGTTAATAGAAGAAGATCTTATTGGCAAAGTTACAACATTTGCTCCAAGGCTTTTTGCTGCTATTTCAAAAGACGCAAGTGTACGCGTTGAATCTTCAAAGAATAAATTTATTACTGTCTTATTTTCCAAGATATGACTATTTGCAACTTCTTTTTTAAGGTACTGGTTGGCCAACTTAGTTATATTTTCTACATCATCGACTGTAAGGTCTGAGATGTTTAACAAATTCCTTCTCTTGTTCATAGTTTCCTTTTCAACTACTTGAACCTATTCTACTTTCTTATTACCTTTTTTCAATAGACTTCTTGTGCAGCAATTGTTTTGGTGAAAGAACGGAAAAAGATAGTAAAGTCAAAATTAAGTTAGAAGGAAGAAAAAGTTCAGCAAGTTAAGAGTAAGGTACATTAGCATAAATCTTTCATCCCAATGTTTAGTGGCACTGGAGATTACTTCCACTTACACTCATCCGCTATCATAACAGCCTCAAAAAGATGCCTCTCAAGTTCACTTAGAGGCAAATCACTTTGTGAATAATTTCCCCAAGATTTTAGTATATCGGAAGTTTCAACGCCTTCAATAATAGGATATTCTTGGTTTTTTTTAGCGTATAACTCTTGAGCCTGCTTGCTTACTAAAAATTCCAATAAGACTATAGCATTTTCCCTGTTTTTTGCGTTTTTTGTTACTGCTGCACCACTGATGTTTACCATTACACCGTGATCGTTGCGATTAGGAAAAAAAGCCCCTAGCTTGTCTGCAACATTCTTTTTATTTTCTGATGAAAGGATTCTCGCAAAGTAATAACTATTTACTATTGCAACATCTCCCTCACCAGCTGCTACGGCGTAAATTTGGTCTGTGTCACCACCACTTGGTTTTCTTGCCATATTGCTCACAATTCCGCTTACCCATTCTTTCGTCTTTTCAAAACCATTATTTGCAATCATAAAAGCAATTAACGATCTGTTATATGGACTTGTAGAAGAACGCACTAATATTTTTCCTTTCCATTTTTCATTTGCTAAATCTTCATAAGTACTTAAGTCCTTAGGGTCTACTGACTCTTTATTGTAAACCAATATCCTAGCTCTTTTTGTAAGACCAAACCAATAATCTTCACTGTCTCTAAATCTTGCAGGTATAACACTTTTTAAAACCTCTGAATCTACTTGAGATAAAAGTCCTCTTTTTTTTGCTAGAATTAAGTTGATTGCATCAGCAGTCAAAAATAAGTCAGCTTCACCACCGTTTTCCATTCGTGAAAGTAGCTGAGAATAATCATCAATGATGTAACGTACTTTAATACCTGTATTTTTCGTGAATTCATCAAACAAAGTACGTACTAATTCTTCTTTGCGCGATGAATAAACATTTACCACTTGTGAGTCATTAGTTCCGTCGTTTCTGTATAAATAAGTAATAACTATCAATATAATTGCTATTAAGGATGTGAATATAAAGGCTTTTTTCATATTGGATAAAAAATAACTTCTTTCAGTTAAAGTTACCAAGATGGTACAACTTTAGCAAGTGTAAAGTTCGTTAGATAAATCATAAAAACTTCCTTGACAAGCTTCGCCAGCCCCCTTATTATAACACTGAAGCTATTTATTTATCTTCGCAATCTCTGCAGCAGATTAAAATGACAAGAAAACTTGTATTTGGCGTACTATTGTTTAATTTTTTGCACTATGTGCACCGTATGTCTTTATAAAATTTCTAGGTTTTTACCTACATAAGCTGAAACGCGCTTATAAAGCGTTCAAGACATCACCCAACGTCAAATTTTAAAATAGAGAGTGTAATAACTAGCTACCACGGGTTTTCTTTGCCTTTTTTTTCTGCCTAGTAAATTTCTTAAACACTTGCGGTGTAGGTTAGTTGCAAGTTAAAAGCAGCTAAATCGCTCTTAATCAAGCGTTTTAGAATAAAAAAAACGCCGATATTTTAGTACATAGTAAATAGCCAACCACCACGGGGCTTCTTTTGCCTTTTTTTTCGTTTGGTAAATTTCTTAACATTTATAGCTAAACAACAACCGTCATCCCGCTGCTTGTTAGCGGGATCTATGTTAAGGTATGACGGTTCATGGTGGCATGACGATAAGCTCGTCATCCCGCTACGTGTTAGCGGGATCTAGAGATACCGCGAATGAATCGCGGTATGACGTAGAAGGATGATATCATCCCAGTGCTTGACACTGGGATCCAGTTTTCCATATAATCTCATCGAAAATGTTGTAACCACTTTCTATGCTAGTTTGCTTGCTCACAAGCAAACTTTCCTGGATCCAAGTAGTCAAGGCACTGGGATGACAGGAGAAGGAGGCTACTTTCATGACACCATTCTTTTTTCTGGATCCAAGTAGTCAAGGCACTGGGATGACACCCTTTTGGATGGAAAGCTACTTGCATGACATCATCATAAAGTAAACCAGTGTCAGCTACTCGGATGACACCCTCTTGGATGGAGACCAGTGTCAGCTACTTTCATGACAAGAAGAGGGTACTGGAATGACAAAGTGGAGGGTCTGCTTCTGTCATCCTATGATAGCTAAAAAGACCTGGATTCCAGCGTCACGCGCTGGAATGACATTGTAGGGTGTTATCCGAGTCCTTTTTTTCGTCATCCGAGGACCGTATGACGTCATCCAAGTAGCGTGACTACTTGGATCTAGCGCTGAATTACCAATCCGCAGAAATTGGAACATCTGCTTCGCCTGGAATCTCAAATCGCGGTTGTGACATTACTTCCCTTACAGCATTTTGAAATCCTGTATCACTAGCATTGACATTCATTGCAACGCTTGTTTTGAAATTGTCATTGCTTGTGAGTCTAGTAAATATTGCATCCTCTGATGGAATTAGCCCTCAACTGTTTAAGAACTGTTTTGCTGTTTGTTCAGTTCCAACATTATACTCTGCTTTATCTGTGCTAGCTATGGCGTCCCCCAATTTATCCACTAAAATTGATTTGTCGCCGTCTTGTGCAGGAAGTATAGCTTCCGCGAAAGCTTTCTTGTTTGCTGCATCTGTAAGGTTAGAAGCATCGATTTTAGCAAACGTAGTATCTGTAACAGTTTTAGTATAAACTTCATCAGCTGGAGCAGCTTTAATATATACCTTATTTGTAAAATCAGAAGAAACAGTTATAGCATCCACGACCTCTTTTTCTGCAGCTTTTGTTTTAAGCTCTGTAGCTTTAACAACTTTATCAGTGAGTTTGTCTAACATAGCATTTACACCAGCATCAGTTACGTTGTCACCAGCAACATTAACTTTGGTAGTGAGATCAGAAACTTTAGCAACTTTCTCGTTTGCTGAGAGCTTATCTAACATAGCTTTCACACCAGCTTCAGTTGCATTATCACCAAGAACGTTAACTTTAGTAATGAGATCTGGAACTTTAACAACTTTATCAGTGAGTTTGCCTAACATAGCATTTACACCAGCTTCCTCTACATTAGAACCATCAATTTTAGCAACTACGTTAGCTCCAGTAAGTTTGCTTAACATAGTAGTTACACCAGGATCAGTTGCATTGGAACCATTGACTTTAGCAACTACGTTATCTCCAGTAAGTCTGTCTAGCATAGCATTTACGCCATCTTCAGTTGCATTGTCACCGTTAGCTTTAACAACTTGGTTATTTCCTTTAAGTGTGCCTAGCATAGCAGTTACACCAGCTTCAGTTGCATTGGAACCATCAGTTTTAACAAATGCAGTATTTGCAGCAGTTTTAGTATAAACACCACTATTACCAACACCTGCTGCGAGCTTTTCTACTAAAGCATTTATAAAAGCACCGTCGTCTATGAGCTCTTGTTCTGTCTTAGCATTCAATTGATCACCTAACGCCATATCACACTCTCCGTTAATTATAAAAACCATAGCATGCATGAAAAAAGTATAATTTTCGTTAATGCTAGATTTTACATAAGTTTTTTTTGAGGTTTGTCGTTTCAGAATTCTTCTCTTGCTATCCCAGTCCCCTCTCCTGTCATCCGAGTAGCTGACACTGGGATCCAGTTTTCCATATAATCTCATCGAAAATGTTGTAACCACTTTCTATACTAGTTTGCTTGCTCACAAGCAAACTTTCCTGGATCCCAGTGGGCTTTGTTGCATAGCAACTGAAAAAATCTGGTGGCTACTGACAAAATTCATTATAAAATAGCCATTTAACCTTGAAAGAAAAAATATGCCACAAAAAATGAGGGTCAGTAACCATAGCGAATATAACAAATTTCTAGAAAAAAGAGGAAATATTTTTCATTATATCAACGAAGCCATAGAAAAGTGGTACGAGAATGGTCCAAAAATACCAGGTGGCAACAATATTTATAGCGATAAAGTTGTAATTTTGGTGCACATAATAACTTGTTTATTTAGAATAGGCCTGAGGCAAACAGTTGGGTTTATAGCAGGATACCTTGAGCAAATTGGGAAAAATTTGCAAGTTATCAGCTATTCACAATCATCAAGAAGGTTTAAGAAACTCAATATTAAGATCAATGATTGCAGAAAATAATATGGAAGATATCGAAATTGCTATAGACAGTACAGGAATTAGTATATACAACAACACTCCTGGTCATAGCAAAGAAAATAGCGAAGATAGAAAGTATCGCAGCTATGAACAGACAAGAAAATTGCATGTAATGTTGAATACAAACAGCAAAAAAGCCATAGCTGTAAAATACAGTAACGGCTGATCACTATGGAGCTTGTGATTTGCTAAAAGAAGTCGATTTTCAGTATGTCATAAAAGTACTATATGCAGATAGGGCATATGACAGAGAAAAGCTCTATAAGCTGTGTAATCAATATGGTATAAAAACGAAAATTCCTCCGAAAAACAACGCAGCAGAGCATCCAAAGTTAGACTATATGGCTGAGAGAAATTCTGCAGTCAAGCTCATAAAGTCATATGATGAAGATGGTATAAAGAAGTGGAAAAAAGAGATGAGTTATGGAAAAAGATCTTATATAGAAGGTTTTTTCTCGCGATTAAAAAAGACATTTGGATTTAGTTTTAGGAACAAATCTGAAATGAATCGTGAGAGGGAACTGCTACTCAAATGTTATTTGCTTAACAAATTTACTGAAATAGGCATGGCTAAATTTGAGATAGCTTCATAAATTTATTGTGCGTTACCTACTATTGTAAGTTAAAAATATGATATAAAGAAGATAAGAGGGAAGATAGTCCTATCTTTATAAGAAAATAGGGCTATCACGGGCGTGTGCGACCGACCAACTATTGGTATTACAACCGTTCGGATCAAGGTACACTAGCCCATCTCTCGATATGTTTGAATAGTTGTGTGGGACATAAATATGCCACTGCCATTAAGTTAAGGAAAAGTGTTAGAATGTATTATAAAATCGGGTAAGATCGCTGAATTAAAAGAAATAATGATATGAGTAAAAAAAAGAATAATTAAATTTATAAAAGATAAATTGATGAGTTTAAACTTTATTAACGCCCACAAAGCATCTCCAAAAGATTTCTCACGAAAAAGAAAGCTGCCTTTCATTGATGTATTTATTCTAATTTTCAGAAAGAGTGTAAAATCATTACAAGTAATGCTTAATGAGTTTGTCCTGCATACAAAAAGGATCACACAATCACAGCAAGTGCATTTACTCAAGCAAGAAAAAAGCTAAAGCACACTGCATTTTCAGAGCTAAATGATAGCATAATTTCCCTATACTACCAAGATCAAGGATTTAAAACCCACCATGGTTTCAGAGTACTTGCATTTGATGCTTCTACACTGATTCTACCAAAAAATGATGAGTTAATAAATGAATTTGGCTCAAGACCAATAAGAAATTATACCGAAAAAGAGCTTGGAGATTACACAAGTACAACCTTTGAAGTATGTTACGATGTATTAAACAATATCGCAATAAAATCAGTACTTGGCAGAGGCGGTAGCTATGAAGTTGCTTTAGCTATTGATATGCTTGATAGTGTAAAATCCAACGATTTGCTGATTTGTGATAGAGGGTATGTTTCTTATAGGTTTTTT
>NZ_QESS01000016.1:0-13245 GCF_009012935.1 Wolbachia endosymbiont of Nasonia oneida
TTCTGGTTCGTTTTTTACCATTCCTTCCTTAACTTAATGGCAGTGAGAAAGAGATAGGCTTTCATCAGAAAATAGACTGCTCCGTACTAAAAGTCTGAGTAATAAAAACGAAAAACCCTCGCAAGCAATTTCTTCTGATAGAGAACAAAGCAACTACGCTTCTGCTTCTTTTGTGTTGTCTGGAGCGTTTGCTGTTGGTGCATGTTTAACAATACCTAATTTGGAAATATGTATTCCACTTGCTGTAACTGCATTTGCCTTTTTTACAATTGGATGCTACTTTTCATACAAAGCAAACACAACACTTAGCAACGTTAAAAGCACTCAGCTTGGTGATTTAGAACGAAGTTAAGGTTTTGATTTCTTCTCCAAACTCTGCTGAAAATTCTTATACATATTAAAAACATCTTGATAATTGAGGTGAGTGTAAACTTGAGTAGTTTCCAGGCTTGAGTGGCCAAGCAGTTGTTGTATTGATCTTATGTCAATATCTTCCTGAAGCAAATGAGTAGCAAAACTATGGCGAAATGCATGTGGAGATAAAATTTCTGGTAAATTTAACATTCTCCTTATTTTTTGCAAACGATTAGCCACATAAGTTCTTCCCAATTTTTTTCCTCTTACTCCCACAAAAAGATGTTGTGCTTCATCAAGGTAAGGACAGGCTTTTACATATTCTTGTATACATTTTTTTACTACTGGGAGAATGAATACCTGCCTTTGTTTATCTCCTTTACCTGTTACTATTAAACTTTCATTGTTAATATCACTAACCCTAAGGTTCAACGCTTCACTGATTCTTAAGCCTGTACCATATAGCAGGACGATAATCGCAATTTCTCTTTTTACCACCCAAGGTTCGCCCAGGTCGGATAGTTTCATTTCTTTCAATAAAGTTTTTATATTAGATATTGAAAGTGCTTTGGGCAAAGTTCTTCTCTGAATTGGCCTTGATAAGGAAAATACAGCTTCATTGTCTATATTGTGGTTGTTTTTTATGTACTTGAAGAAATTTCTGATTACTGAGAGTGCTCGAGTGTTGGATCTTGCGTTTACACCTCTTGCGTAACGAGAGGTAAGCCAACTTCTTAACTCAGGTATGCTTAAATTTTTCAGAGTACCAACATTTACTTCTCCGCCAATGTGAGTATTTAGGAAACTTATAAGATCCTTCAAGTCCCTCATGTATGACTCTAAAGTATTTGGTGAATAAGATCTGTTGCACCTCAGCCACTCATACCATTTTTCAATGATTGAACCGAGGTCCACAATTATTTTTTAAAGAAAGCATCGATGCACGCATCTCGAAAGGCTTCATTTATATCAGGATGAGAGTGACAAATTCTGTATATATCCTCTGCTGCTGCGCCATATGCCATTGCAACCGCTGCTTCGTTTATTAGCGTGTCAGCGTATGCTCCTATGATATGCACACCTAGTATTGTATCTGCTCTGCTACAAGTCAGCACTTTCACGAATCCTTCAGCATCATCAGTGATTTTTGCTCTGCCGTTTGCAGCAAATTGACATTTACCAACTTTGTACTTACGGCCAACACTTTTCAACTCCTCTTCAGTTTTACCGATTGAAGAAACCGCAGGGTGAGTGTAAATGACAGATGGTATGATTTCATAATCAACGTGAGGTACTTGCCCAGCGATTATCTCTGCAACTGCCACTCCTTCTTCTTCTGCCTTATGAGCAAGCATTGCTCCACCGATCACATCACCAATAGCAAATATTCCTTTTACATTAGTTTCATATCTGTTGTTAACTTGAACGAAACCACGACTGTCTTTCTCTATTTTTTCAAGACTCTCAGTGCATGGTTTGCGACCTACTGCAACCAGCACCTTATCTGCCTCTATAGTGTTTGTTTGATTATCTTTTACAGAGCAAACTTTCACACTCAAAGAATTGCTACTTTGTTTTATCTCCTCGACTTTAGTGCTAAGTAAAAATTTTATTCCTTGTTTTTGTAGACTAGAAAGTAGAGACTTACTTAATTCTCCATCCATTGCTGCAGCGATTCTGTCAAAAAATTCTACTACAGTGACTTCAGACCCTAGCCTTCTCCATACAGAAGACATTTCAAGCCCTATTGCCCCGGCTCCGATTACGACAAGTTTTTTTGGTACTTCAGTTAAAGATAGTGCACCGGTGGAAGAAATAATGTCTTTCTCATCGATATTAATTCCTGGCAAAGAAATAACGTCAGAACCGGTTGCAATTACTATATTTTTTGTCTTCAGCACCTTACCTTCAACTGAAACTTCAAGATTACCTTGGTCAAAAGAAGCAAGCCCATTGATTTTAGTGATTTTGTGAAGGTTAAACAGATATTCTATACCTTTTCCAAGTTCCTGAACTCTGGCGTCCTTATAACCTAGCATTTCTTTTAAATCGAAACTTGCGTCCTTAATTTTTATGCCAAGCTTCGACAGATCATTTTTCGTGTGAGCATACTGATAGGAAGAATGGAGCAATGCTTTGGAGGGTATGCACCCAACTCTGAGGCATGTGCCACCAAAAATGCTATTTTTATCTATACAGGCAACTTTCAATCCAAGTTTTGCAGCAGCGATAGCACACTTATAGCCTCCTGGGCCACCACCTATAACAATTAAATCATAATCAGTCATAAAAAACAAACCTATTTTCTAAAGAATAAACACCTTTTCCCTCAGTTGTTACATATATCTTATTGCGAGTAAACACTGGAGTGTGAAACACATTACCAGGTACTTTGACTACCTTTCCTGCACTTTCAGATCCCGGAAAAGCAAACATTGAACTTTTATTGCTTGTCACCCACAGTGTATGGGCATGCATAATTGGAGCAAATAGTTGCGTATTTTCTATTAAATCAGATGCCCAGACTGTTTCTCCATTTTTTATATCCAGGCCAATTATTTTATCGTCTTTAGTAACTATAAAAATTCTGCCGCCTTCTTTTTGTTTCTCTGCAGGAATAAGAGGACTGTAATATGATTCAATGTCTGATACACTTTTTACTTGCAGTGACTTTGACCATAAAATATTTCCTGATTTTACGTCAATACCATAAATATAAGAATTATTTGTAGCTATTAAAGTATCGCCAAGCACTCTCGGTGTAGTAGTTACATCTGTGAGCTGTGTATCCAAAAGGTTTGTAGCCAATTTTTGGCTCCACAATTTTTTACCGTCTTCATTAAAAGCTATTAACTCACCATTTGAAAATGGTGCTATTATTTTATCATTAGAAATTGCTGGCGATATGGAATACAAACCTCGAACCTCATTGATGCCGTTTTGATAAGTCCAAACGAAGCTGCCATCTTTTATATCAAACACGTACAGATAATTATCAATAGTCAATACTACCAATTTATTATTTATTACTGCTGCTTTTCCTCTTACTGGAGCTCTCAATTCTTTTTCCCACTCAATCTTGCCAGTTTTTGCGCCTATTGCGTGTAAAGTGTTATCCACTATAAAGAAAACATTTTTTTCATAATGTGATAGGCTCATGTTACCAATTTTTTTCCTATGTGAGAGGTGTAATTTCCAATTCATAGCCTTTGAGTTATCAATATCAAAGGAATATAAAGCGCCGTGCTTGTCTGATAAAATAACGCTATTTTCTATAAGCACTGGAGCTACATATCCTTGAGATAGTTTTTTATCCACTAGACTTATTCTCTCGCTTGCCATTGTGTAACTGCTACACAATAACATTATCATGACAATTATTACTTTCATTATTTATTGAAAACAAGATTCATTAATATACATCTTAAGAACCTTAATTACAACGGAAATGTTCTTGCTGCATGTTAAAAACGTTGATTTATGAACGAAATATTATATTATTATGTGAGATAATGTATATTTTTAGAGGTAGTACACCTCATCCACTATGCAGCAACGTGCATAGCTGTATGAACATTGAGATATAAAATAATTTATATCAAGAAGAAAGATGTCATCCAAATAGCCTCTTTTCCTGTCATCCCAGTGCTTGACACTGGGATAGCTTTGTTGCATAGCAACTGAAAAAATCTGGTGGCTACTGACAAAATTCATTATAAATAGCTATTTAACTGTTGAAGAAAAAATATGCCACAAAAAATGAGAGTTAGTAACTGCCATGAATATAACAAATTTCTAGAAAAAAGAGGAAATATTTTTCGTTACATCGATAAAGCTATCGAAAATTGGTATGAAAATAGTCCAAAAATGCAGGGCGGCAACTATATTTATAGTGATAAAGTTGTGATTTTAGTGCATATAATCGTTAATCTTTTTAGAATTGGCTTAAGACAAACAGTCGGGTTTATAAAAGGATATTTGCAACAAATAGGAAGAGATTTGGCAGTTATCAGCTATTCGCAAGCTTCAAAAAAAACTTAATATTAAGATCAATGATTGCAGAATTGATAAAAATAATATGGAAGATATCGAAATTGCCATAGATAGCACAAGCATCAGCATTTATAACAACACACAGCAAGGAAAATAGCGCTGATAGAAAATATCGTGGCTATGAACAGACAAGAAAATTGCATGTAATGTTGAATATAAACAGCAAAAAAGCCATAGCTGCAAAATACAGTAACGGTCTGATCACTATGGAGCTTGCGATTTACTTAAAGGAGTTAATTTTCAGCATGCCATAAAAGCACTATATGCAGACAGAGCATATGACAGACATAAACTCTATAAATTGTGTGATGAATGCGGCATAAAGACAAAAATTCCTCCAAAAAAACAATGCAGCAGAACATCCAAAGTATGGCAGAGAGAAATGCTGCAATTAGACTAATAAAGTCATACAGCGAAGATGGAATGAAGAGGTGGAAAAGGCAAACAAACTACGGAAAAAGATCTTATGTAGAAAGTTTTTTCTCGCGACTGAAACAAACATTCGGGTTTAATTTTCGGAACAAATCTGAAATTAATCGTGGGAAGGAACTGCTACTCAAGTGTTATTTGCTTAATCAATTTACTGACATTGGTATGGCTAAATTTGAAATGGCTACATGAATTTATCGTAAATTACCACCGCATAGTTGTAACATTGTACCATATTACAATGTTCGTACAGTTGTGTGCGCGACCGGGGGTTTTATTCTATTCTAGAAGTAACATACGGAAAAGGGGGGATTCGAACCCCCGACATATTTTCATATGTGCACGCTTTCCAAGCGTGTGCTTTAGACCACTCAGCCACCTTTCCATGCTTATTCATAATATTGAAAATTGTACTGCTAAACAATATAAAAACCTGGTATATAGGGTTCACCACGAAAATTCACAGTATTGTTAAACTTGCTTCTGCAAGTTGGAAATGTTTTATCGCAACCTGCGAGTATTGAATATTTATCTCCAGCAAAAATTTGGTATGGAGGCGAAGTAAACAACGTAACTACTTTATTTTTATATTCTTTTACTACACCTTCAAACGCTATTGAGCCAAAGAATTTTACTACTCCGTGCTTATAATATTCATCACTCTCAGTTAAATTCGTGTCTTCAAATCTTCTTTCGTCTATTACTTTAGTGATTGTACTTATTTTACTAAATTTTTTAGTATCGGCTTTACATTTATCATCGCAAAATTGTGCTCTGCATGCAGGAGAGTATAATTCTGCTATGCTTCTCTCAAGCTTTGCTGAAAGCCCTCTAATTTCAACAATAAATCTTCCACTACTTAATGTCACTTTACCAAAAATTCCTGAATGTAGATTCATTGTTCCCTGGGTCAAGTCTTTATAATTCACAAGAAATATCTCAATATTTGCAAAGTCGTACTTTCCTGATAAAACATCTTTTTTTTTGATATCAACACTATTTAATATTCCCTCAATTTCCAAATTATCAGTCTTTAAATCGCTGTTTAATATTATACTACTGGCTGTAAATCCACTTGAAGATTTATAGAGTATATTATCAATATTTAAGTCTTCATCATAGTCAGTGAATCCCATTACTTCTCCACCTGCAAGCGTTAATTTCCAGCACGTAGCAGTGGTAAGTAATTCTCCAGCTAAATGATTTTTTAGTGTGGTTTGCATAGGGTCCTCCTGCTTAATTGATTAAATTTGAAAGTAGCTATACGGCCAGTAGAATAAGGGCAGTGTGTTCTTTTCTCATCATCTAAGTAGCCATAAAGCGTCATTCCGGTGACCATAGGGTGTCATTCCAGTGCTTGACACTGGAATCCAGGAAATTTTGCTTGTAAGTAAGCAAACTGATTTGGTGAGCATAAAAAGTGGCTGATCTTATGCTGAATAAACGCTTTTGATGAAGTTGCATGGAAAGCTGGATCCCAGTGTCTGGGCACTGGGATGACATCCTTCTTGGTGGAGTGTCCTCAAATCACAATGTTCGTACAGTTGTGTGTCACGCACTGGGATGACAGGAGAGAGGACACCATATGTTTATTTGATCGACAAATAAACACTAACAGACAAGAATACACCACAATTAACTGTGGTGTGTACTGGCTGGTTAGAAAGAAAACTTCACACCAGTAAGAAGGAGAATTCCTTGGTTAGAAGGTACATCAGCATCAGACTCATCTTTCAGCTTACCTGTTTCGTTAGTCATAAAATAATGGAGAGCTGCGTAAGGAACAAATTTGTTCTTACTGCATGCAGGAGACAGATCATATTGAACGCCAAGTGCACCATCATGAAGCATATCTTTGTCATTCATTCTGCTGCCAAAATACGTCAAACTTGTGTAGATATTCTCATGTTGATACCCAGCTCCTACAGTCCAATACATGGTATCTATACTATCTTTACCAAATTGAGCTTTCAGCCCTTCCACTCTTTTGCCATCAGTAGCATCTTTACTATCAATTTCCGTATAGGTATCACCAATTAATTTTTTAATACCCTTCGGTTGACCAGATTTGCCCAAGTATGCAAAAGAGGCAGCAAACTTTACGCCTTGATCTTCATTAATCTTATAATCAGCGCTTACACCAAAATTAACACCCATCAGGTCATTATACTCCACAAATTCCTTATAAAGATGCTTATCTTTACTTGGTTGCTTTGGAAAGCCATATTCACCAACTGCAGAAGTTTTAACTTTTATGTTATGTTTATCAAAGTCATATTCATATGATGCACCAGCACTTACTATGTGCTCATAGTCTGGGCCGACATGCTTTATCGTTTCCTTATGTTCTATCTTACCGCCTTTATCTTCTGAAACTGTTTCTTTTACAGTAAACAAACCACTATCATAACGAGGTGAGTAGCTGATACCAAATCTTGCGCCCATATAATTTGGTGAGTAGTAAGCAACTCTAAATGGCAGTGTAGTCATAACGCCTTTGTTATATTTCCCTGCCATACGGAAAGAGAATTTTTCACTTTCACTCGAAAAACTTTCAGTGTAAAGACGTGGTGTTACATAAAATGGAAAGCTAGCAGCGCTTCCTTCTAAGTTCACTTTTCTGAACCAGTCACTATCTGCAGCTCCGTCAACAGTCGCAATTCTTGTTGCATCAAGCCTCATCAGAGCCTCAGGACCAAATTGGTAACCAAGCTTCACGTCACCATATTTTGAGTTAACAAACACATGCGCACTTCTGCCTTTTGCAGCATAAACACCCTGTGAAGCTCCCTTACCTTCGGTCACTGGGACATGAAACTGCACGTCAGCACCATAAAGAAGACCTAAATCTTCATTCTTATTTTCTGCTCTGAGGTGCAATATTGCATCAGCAATCATACCCATATCGTTGCTGTAATCACCAATATTTCCTATTCCTTCATAGAATATTGGATTTGCTCCTTTTGTTATATCTGGAGTGGCATTATAATACTCTGTAGATCTGTTTGGCATAACGTTATAACGTTTATAATCTGCGCCACTTGGTCCAGCTTTGCCATAACCTTGAGCATCAACAACACCACCAAAAGTTATTCTTAAATTACTTTGCCCTTGATTGGTATCGATAATATCAACTCCACCAACTGAAACAACAGGACTTGCCTTACCTTTTTCCTCTGTATTTTTGTTAACAACTTTTATATCCTTCTTTACATCTTTAGCTTCAACTTTAGCATTCTTAGTTTTAGAACGCTTAGTTTTTGAAACTTTACCTTTTTCTATATTAGAATTCTTAGCGTTTAGAGCTTTCGCTTTTGAATCCTCTATAAGCTTTGCTTTTTTCTCATTTGCTAGCCTGATCTCCTCTTTTTTCTTCTGCTCGGCTGCTAATCTCATCTCTTCCTTTTTCTTAAGCTCTTCAGCTTTTTTTCTTGGATCAGCATTACATATTCTGTCCATCTTTTCTTTCAGTTTTTTATTTGATGTTTTCATAACTTCTGTTTTTCCAGAAGTTTTTGTGCTCTCTTGCTTTTTTATTTCCTTCATACTCTCATCAGGAAAGTCAGCTGCAAAACTGCTGAAAGAACATAAAGTTAATAAAGAAACTAGAGCAGTTCTAGTATACATAGACTTTTTCATGAAGTGCCCCCAAAAAATTTCGAAATCATATCTTAAATGTAAATAGTATAAAAATGTTGAAAATTCAACTTAAAGCAACCTTATAACGAAAATAAAAGTAAAATGCAATACCTTAAAAGCAACTTTCTTAATATGCTCAACGTGTATATTAACCAAAATTTAGTACAGAGGTTCGCTTGTTAGTGCATTATAACTCGACTATTTATTCTATGGAAGTAAAATTTTTCCACCACAAGTTATTTGCCATTCTTCTTTAAATTTCTTTAGGTATTCTTTTTTTTCGCACTCTAAAAGCAGCTCTTCCACACTTTTGTTGTAGCTTTCAGTAGTAATCCTTCCCTGATGATGCATGAACCTTAAGTAAATCAAATAAGTGTTAATTACATCTGTTTCACAATAATCTCGAATCTCTTGTATCTTGCCGCTATCGTATAAGTCCATAACTTGTGACCCATCAACTCCAATCTTACCAGGAAGATTAAATGCTGCACAAACTTCGTTCATTTTTACTCTCGCAGAAGCTCCAAAATCAGAGAGGGATTCAAGCAAATCACAATGCCAATCACTGCTATATCTCTGATTGTAACTATTCCACTTATCGCCAGCTTTATGAAAATATTCTGCTTGAATGCCATGGACCATAGCACGATACTTCAGCACTGGTATATCAAAAGTGCGTCCGTTGAACGAAACTAATCTTGGCTTTTTCTCTGATATGTAGTTAAAAAATCCTTTCACTAGCTCCTTTTCACTGGAATTTAGTGTGCCTCCAGATCTTATTTCTTGCAGTGTGAACACCTCATAACCACTCTGGTAGCTTATATTGCAAAGTAAAAAACTAATAACTACAACAAGGTGAAAAGGCTGACGCAGAAAAGAGTTTTGCCCGTTTGTTATTTCAAGATGATATTTTGTTAATGCATCCCTCTTCTCTTCTACACTACTATCATCACTAATATTGAGTAAATTTTTGCAGGAATTTACATCTGGTATAGTTTCAATATCAAATACCAATAAAGAATTAAGCATTGCCTATATACTCCTCAGGGCGGTCAATCCAAGGTCGCACTTTCACAAATAAAAAGAGGTGTACCTTGCACTCAAATAATTTTTCTAGTTCAGCACGCGCTTCGATATTAATTTTTTTAATATTACTGCCATCTTTTCCTAGTACTATTTTTTTATGACTATCTTTCAACACAAATATGATCTGTTTGATGACTAAACTCTTATCTTTTTTTTCCTCAAATTGTTCAGTTATAACAGCTGTAGAGTATGGCAATTCTTCACGCAAGTTCAAGAATAATTTTTCTCTCGTAATTTCTGCTGATAAAAAATTTGTCGAGGAATCGGTTATTTGATCTTCTTCATAAAACCAGGGGCTCACCGATGCAACTTCAGACAAGTAATTCATCAAATCAGAAAGTCCATCATTCTTTAATGCTGATATCATAAAAACCTTTTCAAATTTATAAAGCAAATTCAGATGCTCATGCGCCATCTTTAATTCAGGCCTTTTTACCAAATCAGTTTTATTGATAACCAAAATGCATCTGCCTTTTGTGCGCTGCAGCCGCATAAATATAGTCTTAATTCTTTCTATATTTTTCAAATAATTGCTTACATCAACAAGCAACAAAGTGATGTCACTATCCTTAACTGCCGACCATGCAGATTTGACTAAAGCTTTTTCAAGTTTTGTTTCTGCTGAGAAAATTCCTGGAGAGTCAGTAAAGACAATTTGTGTGTTGTTGCATGTTGCAACACCCCTTATTTGCGTCCTTGTTGTTTGCACTTTAGGGGTGACAATTGCAATTTTCTTGCCTATGATGCTGTTAATTAATGTAGACTTCCCAGCATTTGGTAGGCCAGCTATGGTTACAAATAAGCATTTTTGTTCTTTCACAAAGAAAATTGTAAAGAAAACTGAATGCCCGCGTCAAGCTACTTATATGACAAGAAGGATGACAGAACCCTTTTTGGTTAGCATGCAAAAAGGAAAAAAACTTATTCTACAAATTAAAAATACAATATACTCAAAAACTTTTCAGAAAATCCATAGGAGGGTTTGCTAATGAAGGTTCTTGAGTTGACGCCATTGCCTGAACGACTGCTTGATTTAAGGGTAACGTTTTAACCATAAGGTCACTAACTCCTTAATATGTGTGTTCATAATTTGATTTTCCACGAAAGACATAATAGCAATAACCAGTGTAAGTTAAAATGATTGGTAAAAGCGGTATTATAACAATGAGCATTAAAGATAAACTTGGCCCAGAAGCGGCTGCATCCAGAATGGTATATTGAAAAGGTATAATCCATGGGTAGATACTAATTCCTAAACCTAAATATCCCATAAAAAAAATAGCAATACTGAGAAAGAATGGACGGTACTCCCGTTTAGTATTCTGAAGATCAAACCACAGCATGAAAAATAGCCAAGATGTGAGTAATGGAATAGAAAATAAATAATAAAAATTTGGCATGCTAAACCAAAAGTTTTTAATACGTTCATTTAAAAATGGTGTCACTACACTCACTAGTCCCATGAAAATACCTACAAAACCAAGCGTATAAGAAGCAACCTTGCGTGCCCATTCTTGTGTTATATTTTCTGTCTTCATTATGAGCCATGTAGAACCTAAAAGTGCATATCCAAATATCACAGCAATGCCTGTCATTACACTAAAAGCACTTGCCCAATCAAATTGGCCACCAGAAAAGTTGCGTCCGTTTACTTCTACACCATGTATAAATGCACCTAAAATCATGCCTTGGCAAAATGCAGCACCAAGTGACCCAAAATGAAAGGCATAATCCCATAATCGCCTGTATTTTCCTTCTGCCTTAAAACGAAACTCAAAGGATACTCCGCGCACTATAAGGCCAAGCAGCATAATAATGATTGGAATATAAAAAGCAGGCATTAATATTGAATATGCAAGAGGAAAAGCAGCAAACAACCCTCCACCACCCAATACCAACCATGTTTCGTTTCCATCCCAAAATGGTGCAATTGAGCTTATCATGTGATCACGGCATTTATCTGACGGTGCAAAAGGAAGTAAAATACCAATACCTAAATCAAACCCATCCATTAAAATATACAGTAAAACAGCTATGGCAATTAGTAATCCCCAGATTAGGGGTAAATTAATTAAGGAAGAAAAATCAAACATGATTGTTGTCCTTTCCAGATGTACCAGCATCAATCACTGAAGCTCCAATACCGTGTTTATAAAATTGCTCTTCTTCTTTAATGACAGGAATTCCTTTGTATATAAGTTTCAGAATATAGTAACTACCTGCTCCAAATATAAGGGTATACATAACGATAAATGCAATCAAAGACCATGCAACCTGAGGACCGGTAATCGCAGATGAAAATGATTCAATTGTGCGCATAATTCCATATACAGTGTAAGGTTGACGGCCAATTTCAGTAGTAAACCAACCTGCAAGTAACGCTATGAACCCAGACGGCATCATTGATATCCACCATCCATGTAAGAAACAACTTTGGAATAATTTGCCACGAAGATACTGTATAACACTTACTGACCCAATTATGATCATTAAAATTCCAACTCCAACCATTATACGGAAGGACCAGAATACCCATACTACAGGTGGTCTATCTTCTTTTTTCCATTCCTTTAATCCTTTTACTTCTCCTAAAAAATCATGTGTTAAGATCAAGCTGGCAAGATTAGGAATTTTTATCTCGTAGTGATTAATTTCATTTTGCTGATCCGGATAAGCAAATAAAAGTAAGCCAGCCCCTTTTTCGGTTTCCCATATACCTTCCATTGCAGCAATCTTAGCAGGTTGATGCTTTAGTGTATTTAATCCATGCCTATCTCCCATGAACAGCTGAAATGGTGCAGCTAAAGCTACCATAATGGTTGCCATACCAAGCATAATTCTTGCTTGAGGAGCATGTCGTTTTCTCCAAAGATAAAATGCTCCTACACCACCAACCACAAAAGCTGTTGTAAGATAGGCTGCTGTTACCATATGAATAAAGCGATAAGGGAAAGAAGGATTAAAAATAATCTCTAACCAATTGGTTGGATATAGGAGACCATTCTCACCAATCGTGAATCCAGCGGGTGTTTGCATCCAACTGTTGGCCGCAATAATCCAAAAAGCTGAAATAAGCGTTCCCACTGCAACAATACAAGTAGAAGCAAAGTGCATACGAGAACTTACTCTATTCCATCCAAATAGCATAATACTCAAAAAAGATGCCTCCAGAAAAAAGGCTGTTAAAACCTCAAAGGAAAATAGAGGGCCGAGAACATTGGCTATGCGGTCAGAAAAAATCGACCAATTGGTACCAAGTTGATATGACATTACAACTCCAGATACCACTCCCATGCCAAAAGCAACGGCAAAAATCTTGATCCAGAATTTATAAACATCACGGAAACGTGTATCACCAGTCTTAAGCCAACACCATTCCAAAAAGGCTAGAAAACTTGCAAGCCCGATCGTGAAAGCAGGAAATATAATGTGAAAGCCTATTGTGAAGGCAAACTGAATTCGAGCTAATAATAAAGGATCAAATTTAAACATTTTACCTAATACCCATGTATTACAAATAATAGCCAAATCTGCCTATAATTCAATCCATTTTTTCACAAAATTGACCTTACCCAGAAAAAGTAGAGAGAAAGTTAAGACGTTTTTGTCATGAGAATAAATTGTGCAGGAATACAACTGTTCCACTGCCATTAAGTTAAGGAAAAAGTGTTAGAATGTATTATA
>NZ_QESS01000017.1:0-13176 GCF_009012935.1 Wolbachia endosymbiont of Nasonia oneida
CTACTTGGATGACAGCTAGCCTGACAACCGTCATCCCGCTACCTGTTAGCGGGATCTATGCTAAGAGATACCGCGAATGAATCGCGGTATGACGGTTTGCAACGGTATGACGGTTCGCGGCGGCATAGTAATTCGTCATCCCGCTGCTTGTTAGCGGGATCTCTTGTTAGCGGCTAAGAGATACCGCGAATGAATCGCGGTATGACGGTGTAGACGATGGTTAAGTATCCCGCTGCTTGTTAGCGCCGCGGCGGTATGACGGTTCGTGGTGGTATGACGTAGAGTGCTTAGAAGCTGTTATTTTGCTATAAATGGCTGTAATGACATCATCTATTTTATTGCTATCACAGCCTGTTTGTGCAAGTTCAGCATTTCCACCACAGTTCTTTTCAACTGCTATTGATATTAGTTCTTTTGCGCTAATCTTATTGATTAAGTCTTTACTTACTTTAATAATCAAGACTGTTTTATCTTTTTCTGTTGCCGTGAAAGCTATTACCGTTTTTGGTTTTTGTTGCTGCAAAACAAACTCTCTTATTACATTTGCTGGAATATCAGTGAAAGTGTGGCTTATAAAATTTATTCCATTTATTTCGGTGCTTTTTATATTCTCTGCACTCACAAGCTTTTTATATAGGTTTTTTATTTTGGTTTCGGATTTTTTGTGTTCTTGACTTAAAATACTTAATCTGCTTGTTATTTCACTCACTGGCGCTTTTACGAATTCTGCAACTTTTTTTAAGTTAATTTCATTATCACGTACATAATTGATTGCTTCCTGACCAGTTAAAGCTTCAATTCTCCTCACTCCAAAAGCAACAGAACTCTCTGTTACTATCTTAAACAAACCAATTTCTCCAGTATGTTCAACGTGTGTGCCACCACACAGTTCCCTTGAATCTCCAATCTTCACTACTCTTACTTGGTTGCCATATTTTTCACCGAATAACGCCATAGCTCCTTCGTCTATTGCCTGATTCATGCTCTGAATTTTTGTAGACGTAGAAAGGTTTTCTCTGATTAGAGAGTTTACCATATCTTCTACTAAGAATAGCTGATCCTGAGTAACTTGAGTGTTATGACTAAAGTCAAATCGTAACTTATCCGGTGCAACTAGGGAACCTTTTTGAGTGACATGATCACCCAAGATTTTTCTTAATACAAAGTGCAAAAGGTGTGTAGCTGAATGATTTCTCCTTAAGGTTTGCCTTCTTTCCTTATCTATGCTTGCTGTAACTGTGTCACCTTTACACATTGAGCCAGATTTAACTATGCATCTGTGCAAATATAGATCATTAACCTTATTGGTATTCTCAACTATAATAATACTTCTACCAGGTTTGATCAGACTGCCAGTATCTCCCACTTGTCCACCTGACTCGCCATAAAAAGGTGTTTTATCAAGTATAATGGTTATCTTCTCTCCCTCCTTTGCAGAATCAATTATTTCATTTTTAGAGGAAACTATAGCTAGTATTTTCGCATCACTTACTTCATTGAACTCATAACCAACAAATTTTGTTTTGCCAAATTTATTGATCAAATCAAACCATACTTGCTCAACAGATTTTTCACCAGATCCAGCCCATTTAGCACGTGCTCTCTCTTTTTGTTCTCCCATTGCATCATCAAAACCCTTCTGGTCAAAATTTATTTTTCTCTCTTTTAAAATATCAAGTGTAATATCCAAAGGAAATCCATAAGTATCATATAGCTTAAACGCTAATTCTCCAGGCAGAGTGTCACCTGGTTTTAAATCTGCAGTGAATTTTTCCAATAGATTAATGCCTTTCATCAAAGTGTCTTTAAAGTTTTCTTCCTCTGATTTTAACGTCGTTTCTATTAAGCTTTTAGCTCTGATCAATTCAGGATAAATATCCCCCATATAAGCCGAACTCGTGCTATCTATCAGCACCGGAAAAACGCGATGGAGTAGGGAATCATTATATCCAAGCAGGTGGATATAACGCGCGGCTCTCCTAATTAATCTGCGTAATACGTAATTCCTGCCCTCATTTCCAGGAAGCACTCCTTCTGGGATGAGAAATGCAGCCGCGCGAAGATGATCTGCTATGATCTTATGCGCTATTTTATTTTCCGTTCTTCCACAGTACTCTTGTGATTTACTTATCAGAGCAGAAAATAGATCAATATCATAGTTATCATGGACGTTTTGCATAACAGCCGCTATTCTTTCAAGGCCCATTCCAGTATCGATGCATTTTTTTGGCAATTTGTGTAAATTACCTTCTTCATCTTTGTTAAACTCCATGAATACCAGATTCCAGATTTCAACAATTCTATCGCCCTCTTGTAAATTAGGACTCCCATGGTCATAAAAAATTTCAGAACATGGACCGCACGGACCAGTATTTCCCATACTCCAAAAGTTATCATCCGTTGTAATTCTTATGATTTTATCACTTGAAAAGCCACTTATCTTACGCCAAATCTCGTACGCCTCATCATCAGTATGGTAAACGGTTATGGATAGTCTGTTTTTATCAAGAGATAACTCTTTAGTGATAAATTCCCACGCAAATTCTATCGCAGTTTCCTTAAAGTAATCACCGAAGCTAAAATTTCCGAGCATTTCAAAAAATGTGTGATGCCGAGTTGTATAGCCAACATTTTCCAGATCATTGTGTTTACCGCCTGCTCTTAGGCACTTTTGACTTGAGACAGCACGTTTCATTTCAGTTTTTTGAGCGCCAGTAAAAATATTTTTAAACTGCACCATACCAGCATTTGTGAACATGAGCGTTGGGTCATGTTCTGGAATCAAAGGAGAAGAAGAAACCTGCTCGTGGTCATTATTTACAAAAAATTTTATAAATCTTTCTCTGATTTCGTTTAGCTTCATCGTTTTTATTGAGGTTATCTATAAATAATAAGTTGTAATGGAAATAAAATCAATACCACTCTCTAGATCTCAGAACTTCTAGTGACATGCACCTTGTGGTAAGAAAAAATCAATATATTCACGATAAATTTACCTCATATCTGTGTTTTATATGTGGAAATTGGAATGGAAATTTATGTAGGCAAAGAAAAAAGAATAGCAAATGTGGTGACTCAACACTGGAATGACATAAAAGGATCAGACAGAGATTGGCCAGAAAGGCATGAAATAGACACTGCAGAAATAATGGAATCATGGCAGCATTGTTTTGTCATTGAAGTCAAGGATCAAGGTTATATTTGTGAAAATGCAGGAGAAAAGGCTGTTGAATTCTATGGTTTTGAGAAAAAGACGCGCATTGATAATAAGTATGCAATTGATGCACCATTTTTGCGACTATATAAAATAGATGCAGTTATTGATAAACTTGATACTGTAATAGAGAGTAAATGCCCGATCAATGAAGAGGAAGAAAGTGAAAGTGTTAAAATGAGGCAAGTATTGTTGCCACTTGGGAATAAAGAAGGTATAACACACATATTGGGCGTAATTACTTTTAAACTCCTTTAATATACAATTTTAATTTGATTCTTTAATAAAATTATTTATACTAATGCTTAATTACTATTAAAGAACTCAATAGTAGTGCTTGTAAATTTATTTGGAATATGAAGAAAATAAAATTAAAAACCAAATCTTCTGTGAAAAAGCGCTTTCACCTTACAGCTAAGGGTAAAGTTATTTCTACTCAGTCAGGCAAAAGGCATGGCATGGTAAAGAGAAGTAAATCTAATATTCGTAATCAGCGCGGTACAACGATTCTTGGTAAATCTGACTCGCGTATAGTTAAGCTTCATATGCCTTACGGTATTTAACAAAATGGAGGTAAAATAAAATGGCTCGGGTAAAACGTGGAGTCACTACTCACGCTCGTCATAAAAAAATATTGAAACTGGCAAAGGGTTATAGAGGGCGCGCAAAAAGTTGTTATAGAATTGCATTACAAAGAGTTGAAAAAGCACTGCAATATGCTTATAGAGACAGAAGAAATCGTAAACGTGATTTTCGTGGTTTATGGATAATACGTATTAATGCAGCAGTAAGAGAGCATGGGCTTACTTATGGTAGGTTTATGCATGGTCTTACACTTGCCGGCATTGATTTAAATAGAAAGATTCTTGCTGAGATGGCCGTTAATTATAAGGATGATTTTGCCAAATTAGTAGAAGCTGTAAGTGGTAAATTAGCAGAGAATTCTTAAAGCAAAGACACCATGAGAATTATTTTCATGGGATCACCGGAATTTGCTGTTAATTCTCTGAGCTTGTTACTGAAATCAAAGAGCGAAGTAGTAGCAGTATACACCAAGGCTCCAAAACCCTCAGGACGTGGACAGAAGCCAACGAAATCTTCAGTACATGTTATCGCTGAAGAAAGTAACATAGAGGTATGTACTCCTATCTCTCTAAAGTTTTCGGCAGAGCAAGAAAAATTTAGAAATTTCAAACCAGACGTTGCAGTTGTAGCTGCGTATGGATTGATACTTCCAAGAGAAATTTTGAATATTCCAAAATATGGTTGTATTAATATTCATCCTTCATTACTACCAAGGTGGCGTGGTGCAGCCCCGATACAGCACACAATTTTAGCAGGAGATCAAGAAACCGGGGTTAGCATTATGCAATTGGATGAAGGATTAGATTCTGGCCCTATTTTAAAACAGGAAAAATTTCTTATCGAAAAGAACGATAACTACAAGACATTGCATGATAAATTGTCTGAATTAGGCAGTGATTTACTGCTTGAGGTGTTAAATGAAATTGAAAAACAGGTTCCTATAGAGCAGAGCGATAATGATGCATGTTACGCTAACAAAGTGGAAGACTATAAAATTTATGCAAGTGATGCCTGTGAAGTTGCTTATAGAAAGGTTAAAGCGTTTTACCCAAAAGCATTCATTAAGATAGAAAATAAACGTATCAGGATACTTGATGCTGACTTTGAAGCTCTCGCTTCAGAACAAGGTAAGATTGTTAACGATAATATGCACATAAGTTTAAAAGGTGGCACTTTAATTCCTAAAGTTGTACAAATGGAAGGGAGAAATCCTTGCAGTATTGAAGATTTTATTCGTGGCTTGAAATCAAGCATGGTAAAAAAATTTATAGAATAGACTGCTTTAAATTAGTGTAGAAATGTAATAGCTAAATTTCCTTTTCTTAGATATAATCTTAAAAAACTTTCCATATAAAAATGAAAATAAAAAGAGCTTTAATATCAGTATACGATAAAACGAATATAATTGATCTTGCATCGTTTTTAACGCAGCAACAAATAGAAATTCTTTCAACGGGCAATACTTATAAAGTGCTATCTAGTGCAGGAATAAAAACACAAGAGGTCTCAGATTACACACAATTTCCAGAGATACTGGGTGGTAGAGTGAAAACTTTACACCCTAAAATTCATGGAGGAATACTTTATGATCGAGAAAAGCATAAAAAGGAAGTGCAAGATCTAGGTATTGAGCCAATAGACCTGCTTATAACTAACCTATACCCATTTTGGGAGACAGTAAGTAGCGGCTCAAATGAAGAGCAAATTATAGAACAAATTGATATCGGCGGAGTGGCGTTAATTAGAGCTGCAGCAAAAAACTTTCGTTTTACTTCAGTTATTTCTAGCATTCAAGACTACGAAGCACTAAAAGCTGAGATGATAAAAAATAACAATAAAACAACATTGGAATATAGAAAACACTTAGCAACCAAAGCATTTGCTCTTACTGCACACTATGATTCTAATATTCACAGTTGGTTTTTATCCCAGAGTAAAAATAATGAGTTACCAGAGTTTTTTGCTCTATACGGGCATAAAGTACAAGAACTCAGGTATGGTGAAAATCCCCATCAAAAAGCTGCATTTTATAGTAATCAATTTACAGAATATCCGTTGGAAAAACTACATGGAAAAGAGTTGAGTTATAATAATATAGTAGATATAGAGTCCGCACTTAACATAATTTCTGAGTTTAAAGAGCCTGCAGCAGTGATAATCAAGCACAATAACCCATGTGGCGCTGCTATTGGTAATAATGCTTTGGAGGCATATGAAAAAGCTCTATCGTGCGATGAAGTAAGCAGTTTTGGTGGCATAGTTGCCTTAAATCGGGAGATAGATTTAAAGCTAGCAGAAAAATTAAACGAGATATTTTTGGAAGTAGTGATAGCACCTTCAGTCAGCAATGAAGCACTAAAAATTTTGCAAAGAAAGAAAAATTTAAGAGTGATTATTCATAAATCTTTCCAACAAAATGTGAAATACCAAATTAAAAATGTTGTTGGTGGGTTTTTGGTGCAAGAAAATAATGATCACAAGATAAAAGCAGAACAAGTAACAGAATGCACTACAACAGAAAAAGAAAAAAAAGATCTTATTTTTGCCTGGAAAATATGTAAGCATGTGAAATCCAACGCAATAGTTATAGCAAAAGATGGTTGTGCTATTGGCATCGGTGCAGGACAAACAAGCAGAATAGATAGTGTTAACATTGCAGTGAAAAAAGCAGGTGAAAAATGTAAAGGTGCGGTGCTTGCTTCAGATGCATTTTTCCCATTTCCAGATAGCATAGTAGAAAGCGCAAAACATGGGATTACAGCTATAATTCAGCCTGGTGGCTCGCTGAAAGATCAAGATGTGATAAAAGCTGCAAATGAAAATAAAATTGCTATGTTTTTCACTGGCGTTCGCAATTTTTTCCATTAGGCTTGTGTCTTATCGTCATACCGCCGCGGTATCTCTTAACATAGATCCCGCTAACAAGTAGCGGAATGACGAGGTATAAACCATCGTCATGCTGCCGCGAACCGTCATACCGCCACAAACCGTCATACCGCGATTCATTCGCGGTATCTCTAGATCCCGCTAGCGGGATGACAAATATACCGCCGCGGCGCTAACAAGAGATCCCGCTAACACGTAGCGGGATGACGAGCTTATCGTGCTGCCACGAACCGTCATGCCTCTGCGAACCGTCATACCGCGATTCATTCGCGGTATCTCAGCCGCTAACAAGAGATCCCGCTAACAAGCAGCGGGATGACGGCTGTCGCTTAGCCACAAACGTTAAAAAATTTACCAAATAAAAAAAAAGGCAAAGAAGCCCCGTGGTGCGAGTTTTGACCCTCTAATACTTTAAATTGGCGCTGTAATAATGTGCTAACGCTTAAAATAAGCGCGATTTGGCTGAATGTAGAAAAAATTAAAAAGACATGCAGCCGCTATAATTTTATGTAATCCGCCAATAGATACTCCAAGTTTTTTACTGAATTTTTGTTATTGAACCCGCGCGGATCAAAAACAAGTTTTGAGTCAGAAATACCCTTAATACTACAATAAGAGGGCTGGTGGAGTTTGTCAAGTAAGTTTTTTCGTTTCTGTGACCAGTTGGACTTAAAGTCTACACAAAAAACGTTTACAACCAACGTTCAACATGGTAAATTAAAAACGGTTTATTCCTCGGTAGCTCAGTGGTAGAGCAGTTGGCTGTTAACCAATTGGTCGCTGGTTCGAATCCGGCCCGGGGAGCTCTTCTCTGTTGAATTTTAGTGTTGATTTTATATGGGCATTAAATCAGTCGTTTTATGTATACTAGATGGTTGGGGAAATGGAGTAGAAAACAGTAAATACAATGCTATTAGCAATGCAAATCCACCCTGTTGGCAATATATTAGCTCTAATTATCCAAAATGCAGTTTATCCGCCTGTGGAACTGATGTGGGGTTACCTGGTGGTCAAATAGGTAACTCAGAAGTTGGCCATATGAATATTGGCAGTGGTAGAGTAGTAATGCAAAGCCTTCAGCGCATTAATCAAGAGATTGGAACAATAGAAAACAATGCAAATCTACAAAGTTTTATTAGTAATCTAAAAAGTAAGAACGGAGTATGCCATATAATGGGATTGGTGTCCGATGGTGGTGTTCATTCGCATCAAAAGCATATTTCAACTTTAGCAAATAAAATATCACAGCATGGAATCAAAGTGGTGATACATGCATTTTTAGATGGCAGAGACACATTGCCGAATTCAGGAAAAAAATGCATTCAAGAATTTGAAGAGAATATCAAAAATAATGACATAAGAATTGCTACTGTTTCTGGGCGTTATTATGCTATGGACCGTGATAATAGGTGGGAGAGAACAATTGAAGCTTATGAGGCTATCGCACTTGCAAAGGCACCTTGTCATGATAATGCAGTATCGTTGATTGAGAATAACTATCAAAATAACATAACTGATGAGTTTATCAGGCCCGCAGTAATAGGTGACTATCAAGGTATAAAACCAGAAGATGGAGTGCTGTTGGCTAACTTTCGTGCTGATCGAATGATACAATTAGCAAGTATTTTGCTTGGCAAAACAGATTACGCTAAGGTAGCAAAATTCTCTTCAATTTTAAGTATGATGAAGTATAAAGAAGATCTCAAAATTCCTTATATTTTTCCTCCTACTTCTTTCGCTGATACTCTAGGACAAACAATAGAAGACAATAAATTACGACAATTACGTATCGCCGAAACCGAGAAATACGCTCATGTGACTTTCTTTTTCAATTGTGGAAAAGAAGAACCTTTCTCTGGTGAAGAAAGAATACTCATTCCCTCACCAAAAGTTCAAACTTACGATTTGCAGCCCGAAATGTCAGCCTTCGAGCTCACAGAAAAGCTTGTAGAAAAAATTCACTCCCAAGAATTCGCACTGATAGTTGTAAATTACGCTAATCCTGATATGGTAGGACATACAGGTAATATAAAAGCAGCCGAGAAAGCTGTGCTAGCTGTAGATGATTGTCTTGCAAAAGTGCTGAGTGCTGTTAAAAAGTCAAGCAACACCGCGTTAATTGTCACTGCAGACCATGGTAATGTGGAATGTATGTTCGATGAAGAAAATAATACACCTCATACAGCACACACTCTAAATAAAGTGCCATTTATTGTGTCTTGCGATAATCTAAAACTAAGAGACGGAAGGTTATCTGACATTGCCCCTACTATTTTACAGCTACTTGGAATTAAAAAACCAAACGAAATGACAGGCAGTTCGTTGATTTCTTGCATTACCCTCTGTCATTCCAGCTAGGCAGCGTTATGCACCGGAATGACATCAAATAGATGTGTTTTAACTTAATCCAACTTTTAAATTTTTCGCTGTTAGTACTAATGATTCATTAAAGAAGCTGTCAATATCACCAATACTATCTATATTTTTTGTACTGATAGATTGGTCAATTCTTTTGACCAAATTAGATAAAACTTTATTAGGGCCAATTTCAACAAATTTGTTAATACCACGGCTTGACATATACAAAACCATTTCTCTCCATTTCACTCTGCTTACAACTTGCTTGGCGAGTAAAGTTTTTATAACTTTGGGATCACTCTCCTCTTTAGCTGTAACATTTGATATCAAAGGAACTATAGGACGGGTTATTTTAATACCCTTCAAAAACTCCAAAACTTTTTCATCAGCAGGTTTCATAAGAGATGAATGAAAAGGCCCACTAACCTGTAATTTAATTAGTTTCCTCACACTCGAGTTTTTGAATAAATCGGGTAACATTTCAAGAGCTTCTCTAGTGCCACTTATAACCACTTGTCCGCCACCGTTATCGTTTGCAATTTCACAAATTCCGTCAATTTGAACTGATTTCAATATATCTTCCACTTCATTTATCTCTGCTCCAAGCAACGCAACCATTCCGCCTTTACATTTCAGTGAAGCTTCATGCATTGCTTCGCTGCGAACTTTCAGCAGCTTGATTGCAGACTCAAGCGTTAACGCTCCTGCAGCACACAGCGCTGTATATTCGCCAACTGAATGCCCACAAACATATTTAACATTGTGATCAGTGAAAAGAGATTTGCCAAACACATGCTCCATAACACGTAGCATTGCAATTGATACTGCCATTATAGCTGGCTGAGCGTTTTCTGTAATGGTTAATTCTTCAATAGGACCGTTGAAGATTAAATGAGACAGCTTTCCATCCAATATGCTATCTACTTCATTAAATACTTGTCTTGCAACAGAAAACTCACTATATAAGCTCTTTCCCATTCCTACAAACTGAGAGCCCTGACCGGGGAAAGCAAAAATCATGATAGTTATTATTTATTCCTTATTAAATATACTACTTTATTTATTTTTTGTCAATATTTTAGAATAATGATTGACTTAGTGAATTAAGTTCACTAGAATATTAACTGACTAAAAGTTTATAAACAACAATGAATTATCATAAAATTATTATAGTTATGACAGACGGTCAAGAGTTTGAAACTCGTTCCACTTATGGAAAGGAGGGAGATAGGGTAAAACTTGATAGAGATCCTCTTACTCACCCTGCATGGACTGGAAGTTTGACAAGCGGGTTAGCAAGTAAAACTAGCAAATTAGCTAAGTTTAACGATAAATATGGAAGCATTTTCTAATTCTCCTCCTCTTTAAGTTTTAGAGAGTTTACTGAAGCATGCATAAATACAAAAATATAGGCTATGTTGCTTCTCCATCACCAAAATCGCAGGAAGTATCTAAACTATTACAGAAACTTAATTTTATCAATATAACAGAAGAAAATAAGTCTGAAATTGATCTACTTATAGTTGTTGGCGGTGATGGCTTTATGCTGCGCACCTTGCATAATTACGTTATAGAAAACAAAAACATACACGTATACGGAGTAAACACTGGCAATGTTGGGTTTTTGATGAATGAATGTTTTAGCCGCAGTGAAGATTTAATTGATCATATAGAGCATGCAACTTCAACCCAGTTAACTTTGCTAAAAATGGAAGCAACAGATACAAGTGGCAAGAAATACCACTATATAGCGGTAAACGAAGTATATGTTTTTAGAAAAGCAAACCAAATAGTAGAAATGAATATCACTATCAACGATAAGCTAAAAGTAGAAAAATTTAGAGGGGACGGAGTAATATTGTCTACTCCCACAGGCAGCACTGCATATAACTTCTCTGCCGGAGGTCCAATTTTACCGCTAAATTCAAACTTACTTGCACTGACCTCCATCAATAGCTATTACCCAAGGCATTGGAATGGAGCGTTAATATCAAACGATACAATCGTACAAATTGACATTAACGACACAAAAAACCGTCCAGCACTTGTAGTATCAGATTATAAAGAATTTCATGATATATCACAGATAAAAATACAAAAAGACCATGAGAACACAATCACTCTGCTTTTTGACAAAGATTACCCTCTGAATGAAAGGATCTTTGATAGACAATTTCTATACTAATAATTATCCGTAAACTGGTATTTACTAGATCTTAATAACTATAGCGTAATTAACCAGCATAGTAATTAATTTTGGAGTGAATATGCCTGGACCAGTAAATGAAGAACAAACAGTAACATTAATTTCTTCCACATCAATAAGTGAAGATGGCGAGATAACACCAGGAATTTTACCAATACCAGCACTTAGGACAAGTACTCCGAAAAAAAGTGATGAAGAAATAAATCCACCATCGCCTGGAGAGTCAGATAATGAGGAAGTGGATCCTACTTATGCATCTGTAAATCGACAAAAAGATGGTGATGGAGCACCACCGATTTTGCCAAAAGCTCCAGGTTTACAAGACAAAGAAGACAAAAATTTGTTTGGTCTTAGTACTGAAGTACTACCTCCTTCCCTAGAAGAAACAAAAGGTGAGACTCATGATTGGGTATCACAAACAGCAAGTTTAGGTTTAGGAGGATTATCTGGTAATGGATCAGAAGAACATATTTATGCAGCTATAGACCCAAATACAAAATCTTCGAAAAAGAGTTTAGACAGTGGAATAGGTGGTCAAAACTCAAAAGATGATTTAGGTGCGTCTTCAAATACTTTACCATCGTATAAAAGCAAAGATGACTCTGAAGAGTCTTTGTCACTAAATTCTGATATAGGTAGCACAACAAATAAAAAAACAAACAGATTCTTGCCAAGAGCAAAGTATGCCATGCAGCAGAAGGGTTTTATAATTTTTGGTGCAAGTGCTATTATACTCAGTATATCTGCAGCTTTATTATATTTACAAGATAAAGCAAAATTTATTGCATTTTTTACAAACAGCCCAAAATATATCACTATACCAGTTATCGCACTTGCTGCATTGCTTGCAATTGGTCCAATATTTTTTGCAACAAGGCAATTTATAGATACTGAAGAACATTCCATTCAAAAAAAAGATGCGGATAAAATTTTAGCTGAGGTGTTGGAGCACCAGCCAAAAGATAAAGCTATAAAATCTGTAAGACTGGAATATAGCAATGGCACTCATTCAAATTTTGTACTTAATGCTTGGGAAGCTAAACAAGGCTTCACTAACATTGACGAAAAAGTAATTACTAGAACTAATAAAATAAAATCAGTAATTAACGACAGACCAATATTTACTGCATTATTTACTGGTGTAGTTGCTGCAAATATAGCGTTTCCTCTAGGGCTACTTGCAACACATGGTGTTAATGGTGTACAAAAATTTTACCAAAACCCTTTGACTAATAACATAGGATTATCATTACTTATAGGTTCTGGTATACTTGCATTATCAATTATATGTCTTGGCGTGCATTATTATAGAAAAACAAATTGCACTAACCTTATATATTCTGAAGAAGAGATTGATCCTAAAGATGTTAATGGGAAATTCATTGAAGAAATAAAACACGAAAGAACAAATGTTCTTGGGGAAAACCACGGTAAAGACGCTAAACGCAGCAGCTTAACGCTTGAGCAAGTTGTGGTTCAATCTCATAATTGTAAGGATATTGTTTATAGTGTCGGTTAATAAAATGCATGATATAGCTAGTGCAACCCTACGTCATCCCGCCGCAGACCGTCATACCGCGATTCATTCGCGGTATCTCTAGATCCCGCTAACACGTAGCGGGATGACGATTGTCAGGCTAGCTGTCATCCAAGTAGCTCGACTACTTGGATCCAGGAAAAAGAATGGTGTCATGAAAGTAGCTGACACTGATTCCTTTATGATGGTGTCATCCCAGTGCCCAGACACTGGGATCCAGGAAACTTAATTGCAAGTAATGCATTGGATTTGGTGAGTATGGGTTTTGCGTTATAGAATGAAGCACTTTTGGTGAATTTATAAAGAAAGCTGGATCCCAGTGTCAAGCACTGGGATGACAAGGTATCACTGCCATTAAGTTAAGGAAGGAATGGTAAAAAACGAACCAGA
>NZ_QESS01000018.1:0-13175 GCF_009012935.1 Wolbachia endosymbiont of Nasonia oneida
TGATAAGTGGGCTGGCGGAGTTTGTCAAGCAAGTTTTTTCGTTTCTATTCCCAATAAAAGTTTGTTATATGGTTATGCAAGAAGTCTAATATTAAAAATGACACAACAACATAATTAAATTAGACTACTTTATTCTCTTAGTTACTTGCTTTTCTCTTGCTATTGCAAGGCTTTTTTCTGGTACATCCTCAACTATAACACTACCTGCTGCAATTACAGATTCATCATGAATATTAAGCGGCGCAATTAGTGAGCTATTGGCGCCAACAAAGCAATTGCTCCCTATATTCGTTTCATGTTTATTTTTCCCATCATAATTACAAACAATAGTGCCTGCTCCTATATTACTCTCCTGCCCTACTTTAGCATTTCCTATATAACTTAAGTGTTTTATTCTAGTGTTTTGACCAACTTCACTTGTTTTCACTTCCACAAAATTTCCTATTTTTGCCTTATTACCAATTGTTGTGTTTCCGCGTATTCTGGTAAATGGACCGACCTCAGCATTACTTTTAATTAAGCAATTTTCTAAATGCGAAAATGGCAGTATTTTCGCACCAGACTCTATTTTCACTCCAGTACCGAAAAAAACATATGGGTAAATAACTGAATCTCTGGCAATTTGCGTATCAAGAGAAAAGAAAACAGTCTCTGGTGCAACAAGCGTTACTCCGGAGTCGGTAAAAATTTTTCTTTTATTTTCTTGAAAGTAAAACTCAGCTTTTATAAGGTCATTTCTGTTATTTATTCCCGTTGCTTCTTCTCCACCGGTAATAACGTAACCGACATTTAAATTACTCTTCACTGCAATGGAAACTATATCGGTCAAGTAATATTCATGAGTTGAGCTATTGCACTCTATTTTCTCCACCAATTCACGTAAATTCTTTGCACATGCAACCATTATTCCAGCATTTGCAAGAAATTCTTCATGATTATTTTTATCACTCTTTGCTTCTACGATTTCTCTTAAGGAACCATTCTCAATAATTAACCTACCGTATTCTTTATTGCTTGTCCTAAAACCTAGGCAAACTAGAGCCTTGCCTTCTAAATAACTAATCATTTTAGTTATTGTGCTGCTTTTTATGAGCGGAGTATCTCCATACTGCACAACAACTATGCTTGAATCTGGCAATTCTCTTAGGTTTCTCATCGCAGTTTTGACCGCATCTCCCGTGCCAAGTGTTAATTCTTGTGTAATTAACTGTATATCCTTAAAACACTTTAGTCTTTCAATTAAAGGCTGATCAACTACAACAGCAATATTTTCAGGATTTAACTGTTTTGCATTGTAAATGACATGCTGGAGCATGGAAAAACTGCCTATTTTGTGTAGGACCTTAGGCAAATCTGAATTCATCCGCCTGCCATGCCCTGCAGCAAGTATAACGAACGTATGAGTTTTACTTATCACTTATCTTAAAGATGAAAAATGAAAACCGTAATGATCAAGCCAGCTGATTTTGTTGTCATAAAAGCTCCTCAAGTCGCTAATTTGATATTTTAGCATTGCAAGCCTTTCTATACCAATGCCAAACGCAAAACCGTTGTATTTAGTATGGTCTATTCCAACATTTTGAAATACATTTGGATGCACCATACCACATCCAAGCACTTCTATCCATTTACTACCTTTATAACTTATGTCCACTTCCGCAGAGGGTTCAGTAAAAGGAAAAAAACTATTACGAAAACGTATCTTCAGCCCTTTATCTCCAAAAAACTTATTAAGGAAGTGATGAATAGTAAATTTTAACTGGCCCATATTGACGTTTTCATCGACATATAACCCTTCTATCTGGTGAAACATAGGAGTATGAGTTGCATCAAAGTCATTTCTGTATACCCTACCAGGGGCTACTATTTTAATTGGGAATTTTTTTGTTTTTTCCATGGTTCTAATCTGTACAGATGAAGTGTGAGTGCGCAGTACCATTCTTTTATCGTTTATTTTATTCTTTAAGTAGAAGGTATCTTGCTCCTCTCGCGCAGGATGATGACTTGGAGTATTCAGTGCATCAAATACATGAAATTCATCTTCAATATCAGGGCCATCAACTGCTTTAAAACCCATATGTGCAAAAATAAGCTTTACTTCATTTATAACTTTACTGAGTGGATGGACCTTGCCAATTTTTTCTGGCCTCGCAGGCAACGTGATATCAACTGCCTCGTTCTGCAATTTAAAGTTAACTTCTTCGGCTTTTAGTATATTCTCCTTATTCATTATAAGCTGATCTAGCTTATTACGTAAAACGTTGATAACTTCGCCTAAATTGCGCTTTTTTCCTGCGTCTTCTATCTCTTTTAAGTTGTCAAAATAAGCTTTAATTACACCCTTTTTTCCCAAATATGATAGCCTAACTTTTTCTAAATCTTGTAAAGAAGAAGCATTCTCAATTTCGGAAACTGCTTTATCTTCAAGTGAAAGTATGTCATCTAATAACTCTTTATTCATCTTAAAAACGCTGGCTTAAACTTTCATTATAGTGAAATTTTAAATATCATCAACAATCCGAAAAATTGCCCTATTCTGATTATTAATTTATTGACTAATTAATCTTTTTTATTTACCTTTGCGTTGATGAATTTGCTGTATCAACTATGCACAACAGTAATACTGAAACTAAGAATAAGTATAAAATAGAGGATTTACCTAAGCTCTTTAAGGAAAAATCCAGAAACATAAGTAAAGCATTTTCTAGCGAAACAATTAAGATCAGTACTATTCGCTCGAGAAGTATTGAAAGTAATATACAAGAATTTTCATTTGAGCTAACAGCAACAGATAAAGACACCTTTAATATAAGGTTATTTCGAATAAACTCTTTAATTAATTTTTTCAAAATCTGCCTTTCCCGGGAAAAAAATTTTACAGCAAACATAAAAGTGCCCAAAGAAAGCAGTGAACTATATAATAACTACTGTAAAACTAACAGTTATAAAACTGTAAAAGAATTCGTAAATAATGCTCCGCCTCAAATCCTTCTGCAGGGCACAACGATAACGCTACAAACAGACGTTGAAAACATTAACCTGGACAACTTGCACCAAATCGAGTTATTTCTAAATGAAAAGCTACAACATGCAGAAAAAACTGAAAATGAAGACAAAAAAGAACAGAGTGAAGCTAACCAAAAAAATGCACAAAATAGACAAATCGTACCAGTTACAGGCTCATTTGGCTTCGATGTAACAAATAATGGAAAACAAGTTACACGCGCTTCGATAGCAGTTGCTGTAATGCATGAAAACGTTTTCTGGTTTAGATCTTTTTTCTGTCTGCCCAATCTTTTTAATACGTCACAATTCTTTTCCCAACAATTGCCAAAATTTTCTATACAGAGCAACAATATACTATTTGGTGTCATTCCAGCGCTTGACCAGGAAAAAAGAAACATGGATCCAAGTAGTCAAGCTACTCGGATGACAGGGGGTAGTATAGAAAATCCAATACCTCAAGAAGCAGAACAGAATGTAGGTCAAACTACTTCGCACACAGAGTATTTTAAGGCTAACAGAAAAAAGAAGTCAAAAAAGCAGACCAAAGAACTATCAGAGAAAGAAAAACCATTAGCCATAAAACAAGCACAAAATGATGCTAGAGTAGCTATGATAGATAACCAAATTGAGCACAGGGGGAAAAAACTCGATAAAATATTTATTGAAGTGATGAGTGGATACAAAAATCAAGATCCAGAAACATTTTGCAATATTTTCAGCTCAGTATTCAATATTGTTTACTTTCAAGATAAACAATTACATGCAATATTAGAGCCAGGCGAAATATCAGAAGTATTACAGATACTCGAAAGGCCACAACCTCTTAGTAACTCACTTTTAGGTAAAGAATATTTACAAAAACAAGTATATAGAAAAAAAGAGCAATTGCTTAAATTAGTTTCAGGTGTTTATATACAACAACCTTCTCCACAACATGAAAATACTCCTCATAAATCTACAAACCCTTTACCAATTAAAGATCTTTCACCAGCAACAAATGAAGCTAAAACTCTACCACCTACTAACATTACACTCAAATCACCGTTAAAAACTGTATTTTCCTCAAAAAAGGCTTATTTTTGTCTATTTATAATAGTAGCATCTGCATCAACACTTTGCTTATGGCATTTTCCATTAGGAAAAGTGTCAATGTTAAAAGGATTAGTGCCACCAGAAAAAAGGGAAAGTATTGGGTTAGCATTGAACATAGGGTTGCCAATATTAATCGCGCTGTGTATTTTGAATTTAGCTCGCTTTATATATTCTGAATATTCTATAGAATCTATTAAGCAAGTAAGTGAAAACGATCCCCTTTCTCGCGCCTATAGCTAGTGCAGGCTCAGCTTTCCTACGTCATACCGTCACGGTATCTCTAGATCCCGCTAACACGTAGCGGGATGACGAATTTGTCGTTTTTTAAATTGTCGGTAAACCAGAATTACTTTAACTATAACAAAATAGAAATAAGTTGTTGTAAAAAATTTTTCATGGTAAAATTATTTATTTTCACCATATGTTTAAAGGAATTATCACGGATATCGGGACTATAACTGATACTACCACTCACTCCAACTCTGATCAAATTTTCCATATCAAGACACAAAATTTATCCTCTATAAATAAAGGAGATTCAATAGCTTGCTCTGGTGTGTGTTTAACTGTTGTTGATATAATGAGCGATATATTTACAGTCCAAGCATCTCAAGAAACTATGAAGGTTGCTAACTTAAATACGTGGAGAATAGGAAAAAAAATAAATCTCGAACAAGCAATGAGATTAAGCGATAAGATCGATGGCCACCTGGTTCAGGGTCATGTTGATGGGATAGTAAAATTTTTAACAATTAATCAAAATTTAGATTCTCATGAAATCAAACTATCGTGCCCACAAGAATTAATTAAATTTGTTGCAAAAAAAAGCTCCGTTACACTAGATGGGGTTTCCCTCACAGTGAATTCAGTTATTAATCAGGAATTTACAGTAAATATCACTCCCTATACATGGGAAAATACAACTTTTCAGTACAACAAAGTAAATGATTATTTGAATTTAGAAATTGACATGATCGCTAGGTATTTAGATCAATTGATGCAGCATAAATACAATTAATTTTACAACCTTGTTATTTACAACTATTATATCTTGAAAACCATATAGATATAAAACATGCTTTTCGATAGCCTAATTATCTTCATTGTTGTTCTATGCGTAATAATCTCGGTAACTAGAGGCTTTATAAAAGAGCTATGCGCACTAATGTTTCTATTTTTATCGGTCTTTCTGACAGCTAATCACTATGATTTTTTCACTCCAAATTATAGTAAATATTTTGATTCTAAAGTTACACTAAACATACTTTCTACAATCTCTGTATTTATTATACTTAATCTTATATTCATGATAATAAATAACTGGCTAATGTACATATTATTACCCATAAGGTTGGGGTTTATCGATAGAGTTACTGGAATCTTTCTCGGAGTGCTTAAAGGAATATTGCTCTCTTATGTATTATTTTTTGCTGTGCACTTATATTGCTACACAGTATATGACAAAAAAGAGGGAGAGTATAAAATAGAAGCAGAAGACATATTGCCTAATTGGATAATAAATTCACACTCTTATCAGGCTTTATTTGTGACAGCAGAAGAAGTAATTGACATGTATGTACCAGAGTCGTTGATACTAAAAATAAAAGAGATCGGTGGAGAAATGGTTGATCAAGAAAAACCTAAAAACAATAAAAAAGAAGAGTAAATATTTATTTATAAATATTTTCATTGGGAGTATTCAAAAAGCCATATGTGTCAGGTTAAGAGCACAGAATTTTTTACTGGAAATATTAATTTTGTTTTAGCAATAAATCAACTTAAGGTCATAATATCTTGACATTTATTTAATGTTGCTATATAATAGCTATGTACATTTTGTGTACTATAGCAATAAAATTACCTTGTAATAGGTGTATTGGACCCGAGGGCAGTACTCGGCGCCTCCACCATGTTTTTTAATTATACGGGGGCGATTAAGGATCGACATGCATAGTAAAGATGGTAGCTTTGCTCGGTTAGACACCACCGCTAAGAGTTCATAATTTAAATGCAAACGATAATTTTGCTGCTGAAGAATATCGTGTTGCTGCTTAATTTAGCACAACCGGTTTATTACTAAAGCACGGTTTAGGGAACGCCGGGTAACAGAAGTTCCCCCAAAATTTACGTATGTGAAAGTTATATGGAGCAAACAGATTACAAAAAACTGCTTAATTCTGCTAAGTTTCAAGTTATCAAAAAGACTTTAGATGTTATATCAGGTAATGGTTTTATCCCTCACTTAGAAATATTATTTTTCACATATTTTAATGGTGTGACCATGCCAGATCGTTTGAAAAAGTCATACCCTACTCAAATGCTTATTATATTACAGCATCAATTCTATGATTTAAAAGTTTCTGAGGATAAATTTAGCGTCAGTTTGAGTTTTCAAGGAAAACAAGAGCGAATTACTATACCGTTTTTTGCTATTAGTGAGTTTCGTGATAAAATTTCAGGAGATGTTTTAATATTTGACAAAATCAGTATCGACTCTGATAAAGAATACAAAAGTGAAAAATGTACTGAAAAACTATCAAACGGTAGTATTATATCCATAGATCAACTGCGTGATGAGTAACTGCTCATCTTTATAAACAAAAAATATTAATAGAAAAAAGTGGTCTAACTTAAGTAATAGAATAGAGGGTAGATAAATATGCTAAATCTTTAATTATTTATTAACGCAGGTGGCAAAATTTTTCTTACATATCATCAACTTCCTTTATTGAAAAATTCAGAAAAATGTTGTATAATTATTAGTAGACTTTGGTAAAACATATGACAGATTCAGGAATTAGTATAACTTTTGACCCAAAAACTTCACATAACCTTACTAAGTTAGCTGAAATCACCAAGGAATCCGTTCAAGAACTAGCAAAAAGGTTAGTCATCGAAGGAATCGAGTGCGAAGTAGAAGATATTGCGTTATATAAAACTATTAAGGAATGTGAGGATGTAGACTGGAATACAGTACTATCTGAAAGGGAGAGGACATAAACTGAAATACGATATTGTCTACTCAAAAAACTTTACTGAAAGAGATTTTCTAAATCTTCCAAAAACAATAAGATCAAGGATTACAAAAGCGATAAACGAGCGGCTTACAACTGATCCAATTAAATTTGGTAAACCATTACGTGGCAGGCTAAAAGGGTATAGAAGAATAAGGGTTAGTGATTATCGAATTATTTATACTGTAAATATTGCAAAACATAAGGTATTTGTTGCTACAGCAGGACATAGAGACACCATTTATGAGAAGGCTACTTGATAAACATTAAATATATTTTTATACAGCCCTCCTTCCTTTATTGAAAAATTAAAAAAAATGTTGTAAAATAGCTATAGTAGTAGACTTTGGTAAAACTTATGGTAAATTCAAAAGTTAGTGTAACTTTCAACCCAGAAACTTCGCAGCATCTTGTTGAACTAGCTAGAGCCACCAAGCAGTCTGTTCAAAAATTAACAGAAAAGCTAGTCAAGGAAGCAATCGAACTTGAAGCGGAAGATATTGCATTTTCCAAAATTATTAGGGAGTTAAATTCTGATGATGCAGAAGAAGTAGAGGATAGTGAAGACATCTGGAAATAAGCAATACACCATTAAATATCTAAAGCATGTTCTTAAAAGAAATTTGCCTTCCTTGCCGGAAGATGTAAAGCCAAGTATTAAAGATGCAATAAAAGAGTATCTTGAGACTGATCCTATTGGTAACGGTGTGTTGCTACGCAAGAGATTAAAGGAACATAGAAGAATAAAAGTTGCTGATGATTATCGTATTGTCTACCGTGTAAATACTGTAAAACGTATAGTAATTATTGTTTCAATAGGACACAGGGACAATATTTACAAGCAGGCAATATTGGACCTACTGAAACATTAAATATATTTTTATACACCACTCCTTTCTTTATTGAAAAATTAAAAAAAATGTTGTATAATTATTAGTGGACTTTGGTAAAACATATGGCAAATTCAGGCATTAACATAGCTCTTAGCGAAGAAACTTTAAAGCATCTTGCTGAATTATCTGAATTTACTAAACAGCCCGTTCAAGAATTAGCAGGAAAACTATTTAGAGAAGCAGTTGAGCTTGAAATGGAGGATTTTTTAGTATCTAAAATTTCTGATGAGCGTGATGTTGAAGGTGCAGAAACAGTTGATTTTGAAGATATTAAGTGGGATTAGAGCGTTACAAGGTTAAGTCTCTAAAGAGTGTTGTTGAAAAAGATTTACCAAACCTTCCAAAGATAATAAGGCTAAGAGTTCAAAAGGCTATAAAAGAACGTCTTACAGTTGACCCAATAAATTTTGGTGAACCACTACATCATAACTTAAAAGGATGTAGAAGGCTAAGAGTTGGTGACTATCGTGTAATTTACAGAGTAAATCAATTAGATCATATAGTAACTATCACAGAGATAGGACATAGAGATGATATTTATAAGAAATAAATATCAACATTAATATATATTATACACCCCTCCTTCCTTGTCCATTCTCTACTTTAGGTGGCTTTGCGCAGCTCAAAAAATGAAGTTTTTTTTGGTTCAGCAAAAACAACATTTTGAGTTTGAAAAGGCTAAATACTTGTCTTTTATATAACTTTCGTGTAATAGATATGTATGCATCCAATCATATATCTACTCAATACGTTACTTGATCTTTATAGCTTCATTCTAATATGTTGGGTTGTCCTAAACTGGCTGATTAAACTTAATATGGTGAACATATATAATGAAATTGTCAGTAGCATAATGCACATCTTGAACCAATTGACATATCCACCACTAAAAATTATCAGAAGATACATACCACCGTTCAACGGATTAGATTTATCTATAATGATATTGCTAATAGCAATTCGCTTTGTACAATATACAATGAATTACTACTTTTAAGTAGATGCTAAAAAGATATCTAAAAGCAGCAGTATATCTATCACTCTTAATATATATATATATCAGTTTTTAGCTACAACTATAAAGATCCTTCCTTAAACACAGCTACAAATGAGAAAGTGACAAATTTAGGTGGAATAGTAAGTTCATATTTAGCTGATATATTGGTTCAATTTCTTGGATTAACTAGTGTTACAATAGCTACAACCATAGTTTACTTGTTGATCTTCAGGCCATCAAAAAGGCTGCTAAAAATTCTCTATTTAATATTAATCAATTTAGGGATATGTGCTATACTACCACAACTTTCGCTAGGCATCACTGCAAGGTACAGACACAGTGGAATAATAGGGAATGCACTAATTAATAACTGCCCGTTTTATATATTTGTGATAGTAACATCAATAGGTCTTGTAGGATCTGTTGGTTGGAAGAGAACAATTTACTCTCTATTCTTCTTATGTAAAAAAATAGCTTGCTTATTTGTAAATGTTCCATTCTTCAGATCACATAAAACTACTGAGTATTCAATTGCACCATTAGTAGTAGAAGAAAAACATAGAACTAAAATCACTACTAAACAACAACCAAAAGAAAGACAGAAAAAAGCTACCGAGGAGGTTTTAAGTGAGTTTAAGTTTCCAAGTATCCATTTACTTTCTAAAGCAGAGGAGTCTTTGCAGAGAAAGCAGCTGAATGAAATGGAGAGCAATAAAAATTTATCTCTGCTGGAACAAGTCCTGAGTGATTTTGGCGTGCAAGGAAAAATTATCAGTGTATGCTATGGGCCGGTTGTGACTTTGTACAAACTTGAACCACAAGCTGGCACGAAATCTGCAAGAGTAATTGGCCTTGCAGATGACATTGCACGTTCGATGAGTGCACTCTCTGCACGTATTTCAATAATTCGTGGGCAAAATGCTATGGGAATAGAGTTGCCGAACAAGGAACGGGAAATTGTAATGCTGCGTGATTTGCTTGAATCCCCAGAATACCAAAATGCAAACTTAAATCTCCCAATTGCGCTTGGCAAAGAAATAAGTGGAAAACCAGTTATTGCAGATCTAACTAAAATGCCCCACTTGCTCGTTGCTGGAACCACAGGGTCAGGTAAATCAGTTGCGATTAACACTATGATTCTTTCACTCGTTTATCGATTAAGTCCTGATGAATGTAAGATGATAATGATCGACCCAAAAATGCTTGAGCTTTCAATATATGATGCAATACCGCATCTAATAACGCCAGTGGTAACAGAGCCAAAAAAGGCTGTAGTCGCTCTTAAGTGGATAGTGAAAGAGATGGAAAATCGCTATCGCATGATGTCGTATTTGAATGTACGCAATGTAATAAACTATAACCAAAGAATCACAGAAGCGATGAATAGTGGAATAGAATTGGAGCGCGTTGTGCAGATTGGCTTTAACTCAACAACAGGCAAACCTTTGTTTGAAAAGCTGCCGATTAAAATGGAAACATTCCCATATATTGTAGTGATTGTAGATGAAATGGCAGATTTGATGCTTGTTGCCGGCAAAGAAATAGAGTGCTCTATTCAACGCTTAGCTCAGATGGCTCGTGCTGCAGGAATACACATCATAATGGCAACACAACGCCCATCTGTGGATGTGATCACAGGTGTGATAAAGGCGAACTTTCCAACGAGAATCAGTTTTGCTGTTACTTCTAAGATAGATAGTCGCACAATACTTGGCGAACAAGGGGCTGAACAATTGCTTGGTATGGGTGATATGCTTTATATGGCCTCTGGTGGTAAGATTATTCGAATTCACGGCCCATTTGTGAGCGATGATGAGGTACAAGATATAGTTGATCATCTGAAAATGCAAGGTGAGCCAAATTATATGGAGGAAATTACCAAAGAAGATGAAAATTCTTCTGTGGAATCAGAAGGTGAAACAGAGGATGAAGAAAACGACCTCTACAATCAAGCAGTGGCCATCATTCAAAGAGATCAAAAAGTTTCAACCAGTTACATTCAGCGACAACTTAGAATAGGCTATAACAGAGCTGCAAATATTGTTGAAAGAATGGAAAAAGAAGGTGTTGTCAGCGCTCCAAATTACTCAGGGAAGAGAGAGATATTAGTAGAATAACAGGGCTTCTGAGAACGTTCATGCGCGTTAAGTTAGGCCATAGATGGGTATCTTAAAATTTGCTGCAAATGCAACTTTCTTGGCTATCTTTTACAAAGTTAAAAGTTGTCTTCCTTAAAAATATAATTGAATAATTGTTAATAATAGTGTATAATTATTAATATTTTCAAGCATTCTTGCCATGGCTCTTTCTAAATTTCTCGATCCAAAGTTAGATTTAACATTTAAGAAAATCTTTGGTACTGAAAAAAATAAGAATATTCTTATCCATTTTTTAAATGATATTTTAGGATGTACTGAAGTCAATACTATACAAGAAGTAGAATTCTTAAGCACCATTATGGACCCTGAAATTGCCTCTGATAGACAAAGTATAGTTGATGTTCTTTGCAGGGATTCTAGTGGGTCAAGATATATAATTGAGATGGTGCGACCTGAAAGTCTTCGGTCATATTGTTTAAAAGGAGAGGAATTCCTCCAGAAAGAAACTGAAAGGATTCTAAAACTTATTAAACCAGATGTTTTGCCATCTGAGTCTACGCATCAGTGCGAATCGGGCAACCGGTTGGTGCCAAGCGATGCGGACAATGAACCTCCTCTTGAAAAAGAAGATGCTCAATCGTGAGAGGAGCATAAACTACAAGCATCATGTGGTTGGAGAGCTAGGCTAGTGGTATGGTGAACGTAAGTGAAACTTCAAAGTATCGTAATTATGAAGGAGCTAAAGATGCTGATAAGCTCTAACCAAAAAGGTAATGTGGATAAGTTACATTTCTCATTTCTAGATGTACGCAAATAATAACTCCACCGGTATAGAGAAGTCACCTAACCCACTGTTGTATGACAGAAGGAACAGGGTAAGCCTGTATTTTCGCCTACATGGCAAGCAAACCGCAAGGAATGCTGATGGAAGTGCAGGTAAAGGAGAATGGAGAAAGCGAATGCCATTTTGTAACGAAATGGATAGAATTTGTAACATTAATTCGCGTGAAAACGAGCAGACTTCCGTTTGGTCCCTCGTGACAAGAAACTTTGTTAACCACTTAAGGTAGGAAAGCAGATGATTACAAGTAAACCTGTAAGTGCATCTACCGAAAGCTTTGAAGCATGGAAGCAGTTGCCATGGAAGAAATGCCAGAAAGTTATTGTGAGGCTACAAAGACGTATTGTTAAGGCTGTCCAAAAAGGAAGATGGGGTAGGGTAAAAGCTTTACAACATCTTCTCACACGCTCTTTTAGCGGAAAAGCTTTGGCTGTTAAGAGAGTAACTGAAAACCAAGGAAAAAAACACAGCGGGTGTAGATCGTCAATTATGGTCAACTTGCAATGCTAAATTTCAAGGAATAAAGCAGTTAAAGCAAAGAGGATATAAACCTTCTCCGCTAAAACGGATTTATATCAGTAAATCTAATGGCAAAAGAAGACCTCTTGGAATACCATCGATAAAAGATAGAGCCATGCAGCATTATATCTGTTTGCTCTGGAACCGATAGCTGAAACAATCAGTGATCGTCACTCCTATGGCTTTAGGCCTAAAAGATCCTGTGCAGATGCTACAGTAGCTTGTCATTTGTTACTGGCAAGTCGTAATCAACTACAATGGATACTTGAAGGTGATATCAAAGGATGCTTTGACAACATTAATCATGAATGGCTTATGAAGCATATTCCTATGGAGAAGAAAATTCTGCATAGTTGGTTAAAAGCTGGCTTCCTAGAATCGAAAACTCTGTATCCCACAACTGCAGGTACCCCGCAAGGTGGTATAATTTCTCCAATACTAGCCAATTTAGCCTTAAACGGACTTGAAAAGTTATTGGAAAGTCGATTTGGTAAACTCGGCAGTAGAAGAAGAAACAAAATCAGAAGTGGAGTGAACGTAATCAGATACGCAGACGACTTTATTATTTCAGGTTTCACACATGAAGTACTGGAAAATGAAGTTAAGCCTTTAGTATCATCTTTTCTTCATGAGCGAGGTTTAATTCTTTCAGAAGAGAAGACAAAGATTACATCTATCACAACAGGGTTTGACTTTCTTGGTTGTAATGTACGT
>NZ_QESS01000019.1:0-2362 GCF_009012935.1 Wolbachia endosymbiont of Nasonia oneida
ATACATTCTAACACTTTTTCCTTAACTTAATGGCAGTGAGGTATTGCTTACCATTCCTAAAGAGTTAGAGGACTATAAAGCTGGTGATGACGGTTTGTTTGATAAGCTTACTTATATTATAAATAAGCTTATTGAGTATTTCAAAAAACTTTGTGAGAAATTGGGCTTTGAGTTTGATACAAGAATAGAGTACGATCCTGAGCGTAATATAAAAATAGAGCATAATCTTGGTGAACCACTAAAGGTAGTAAGTGAGGCAAATGCATCTTCTGTTGAAGACTTAAAGCTTAAAGTGAATAATCAAAGATAAGGTATTGAAATTCGTGCTTTTCATGATTTTAGCTTAAGATTTCAGTGTCCGCTACTCGAATGACATCGTTTACTATGTAACATTGTACTTATACTAATGAAAAAAATACATTATAATTAAGCATATTTACCAATAAATCATTAAGTGAAAACAGCTCTTTCGCAAAATATCATCTCTCTTATTATGATATTGTCTGTAGCAATTGTCGATATGGCAACTGACCTATACTCAGTTGCACTACCAAGCATTGCCAATTATTTTAAAGTAGAAGGCAGTGTAGTGCAGCTTACAATTAGCTTAAATCTAGTTGGATTTGCGGTATCTGGCTTAATTTATGGTCCATTATCGGACCATTATGGTAGGCGTCCAATGATGCTGATTGGTATGACAATTTTTACTTTGGCAAGTGTCATGTGTTATATAGCCGACAGCATTGCGCTCTTGATACTAATTCGCTTCATACAAGGAACAGGGGCTGGTGTTGCAGGTGTTGTTGGGTATGCAGCAATAAGGGATATGTATTCGGGTAGTGAATACTCGAGAGTCATTTCAAAATTAAATATGGTTGTGGCACTCTCACCTGGAATAGCTCCAATGGTGGGCAGTTATATAATTTCACATGGTTATCATTGGAAATTTTTGTTTTTTATTATGTTACTCGCAGCAATTGCTATACTTATTTTTATCTACTTTGAGTTACAAGAAACACTCACTGTAAATAAAAATGAAACCAGTATAACTAACATAACTACTAATATCTTCAAGCAATATATATCAATATTTAGAAATTATCGTTTCCTTGGGTTTTCAGCCATTCATGGATTAACTTTCATGTGGCTTTGGGCATACATTGCTAACTACCCGTTCATATTTGAATCGATGGGCATTGAAGTACAGTATTTTGGCTACCTCATATCGATCATAGTCATATTTTACATAATTGGAACTTTAATTAATAGAAGGTATGTACCAAAAGTAGGGGTTAGCAAAATGCTAATAATAGGTTTGGTGTTACCGATAATATCCGATAGTTTATTGGTATATTTTTATTTCGCGGACAAGTTGAATATATTCATTCTTCAAACTGCTTGGATTCCAGCCAATATCGGACTTGCATTAATAATAAGCAATAACGTAACTTCTGCTTTAGAAACGATCAAAGGTATAGGGCTTGGTAGTGCAGTTCTCTCATTCTGCAATATGATGTTTGGGGCTATTGGAATATATATAGTAGGAAAATTTTTTCGCTATGGTATTTTACCAAATTTACTATTAACAATAGCATGCTCTACAATTGCAATTCTTATGTACAGCCAGCTCAAATGTACTGAAAAACACAGGGAATAACCATTATTTGCGTGATCCAGAGCTCATGGGTTATTAATGACTTTATCATGATAATATAATTTTACAGGGGGTGAGAGCTCATAGATTATTAACGACTTTATCATAACAATATAGTTTTACAGGAGGTTTGGGATGAGCAATTCAAACAGAGATATAAGAGATATAAATGCTGATTTATTTCAGGCTGCTAAAAGTGGTGATTTTAATGTAGTAAACGATCTAATAAAGGAAGGAGCAGATGTTAATGCAGTAGATGTACATAACAACACTCTTTTACATTATGCTGCTGGAAATGGCTATGCAGAGATAGTAAAAGATCTATTGGATAATGGGGCAAATGTTAATGCAGTAGGATTTGCAAATATGACTCCTCTACATCGAGCTGCTGAAGAGGGCCGTAAAGAGGTAGTAGAAGTTTTACTAAATAATAGGGCAAATGTTAATGCAATAGATGAACATAACAGCACTCCTTTACATAGGGCTGCTGAAGAGGGCCATCAAGAAGTAGTAGAAGCCCTACTGAAAGTAAATGGGATCGATGTTAATGCACAAGATAAATATGAAGGTACTCCTTTACATTTTGCTGCTGCACATGGCCATAAAGAGGTAGTAGAAGCCCTATTGGACAAAGGGGCAAGTGTTAATATAACAGATCAAAATGGAAAGACTCCTTTACATCGGGCTGCTGAAAATGGCCATAAAGAA
>NZ_QESS01000019.1:2372-12565 GCF_009012935.1 Wolbachia endosymbiont of Nasonia oneida
ATGGAAAGACTCCTTTACATCGGGCTGCTGAAAATGGCCATAAAGAAGTAGCAGAAGCCCTACTGCAAGTAAAAGGGATCGATGTTGATGCACAAGATAAAGATGGAAAGACTCCTTTACACTTTGCTGCTGAAAGTGGTTATCAGCAGGTGGTGCAAGCTCTATTGGATAAAGGGGCAGATGTTAATGCAGTAGATGATGATGGAAAGACTCCTCTACATTGGGCTGCTGAAAATGGCCATGCAGAGATAGTAAAAGATCTATTGGACAAAGGGGCAAATGTTAATGCAGAGGATGATAATGGAAATACTCCTTTAGGTTTAGCCGCTGATGAAGAAATAAAAACTCTATTGCAATCCGCAGAAGAATCTGATGATGCTAGTCCAGTATTGCAAGATGATGAAGAAGAAAGCCAAGTTCCACAAAATGCTGCTTTATTTGAGGCTGTTGAAAGAGGTGATATTGATGGATTAAAGCGTCTAATAAGCGAAGGAGCAGATGTTAATGCATTAGATGGAAACCGATTTACTCCTTTACGGCATGCTATTGTCAAAGGAGACAAAGATATGGTCTCGCTTTTAATTGATAACAAAGCAGATGTTAATGCACAGTCTGAAAATGGACGCGCTCTTTTACATGTTGCTGTTGACAAAGCCAACAAAACGCAACCACTCGATACAAGTATAATAGAAGCTCTATTAGAAGCAAAAGGGATCAATGTTAATATAGCAGATAAAAATGGAAGGACTGCTTTACATGAAGCCGCTAAAACTGACGATCAGCAAATAGTAACAGTTCTATTAGAAGCAAAAGGAATTTATGTTATTCCACTAGATAATACTAGCAGCACTCCTTTAAATCTTGCCTCTCAACAAGGCGGGAAACATATAGTAAAAATTCTAGAAGAAACGCAAAAGGACATCGAAGCTTTGTATTCAGCCGTTAAAAGTGATAATTATGAGGAAGTTCAAAGTCTATTAAGTAAAAAAGTAAACGTTAATTCAATAGACAACGATGGAAAAACTCTTTTACATTTTGCTGCTATAAAGGGCAATGTAGAAATAGTAAGAGCTCTAATACAAACAGGGGCAGATGTTAATATAGCAGATAAAAATGGAATGGTTCCTTTATTTGAAGCTGCTGCAAGTGGCCATAAAGAAATAGTAGACGCCCTAATAAAAGCAGGAGCAGATGTTAATATAGCAGATAAAAATGGAATGGTTCCTTTGTTTAAAGCTGCTTTCTATGGTCATAAAGATGCAACTGAAGTTTTATTAAATAATGGAGCAAAGGTTGATACAGTAATGGAATCACTTCTTCAGAGTATGATGGAATATAATTACAATAGTAGCCATAAAGATATAGTTAAAGCTTTATTAAACAAGGGAGCAAATGCTGATGCAGTAGATTCATATGGACATACTCTTTTGCATTGGGCTGCTAGAGAAGGTTATACGGATATAGCAGAACTTTTATTAGAAAAAGGAGCGAATGTTAATATACAAGATAACGATCTATGGACTCCTTTACATTTTGCTACAAAAAATAAAGTGTTTATGGGTTATGCAGATCGTCCAGCAAACGCCTCTGCGGAAACAGTAAAATTCTTAATAAAAAAAGGAGCAGATGTTAATATAGAAAATGAAGATGGAAATACTCCTTTCAAATTAGCCACTGATGAAGGAATAAAAACTCTATTGCAACCCGCAGAAAAATCTGATGATGGTTCAGCGGGTGGATCATCGACAGATAGTGAAGGGGTTCAAGAAGAAGAGGAGGAAGATTCAAATCAATCACAGAGAGAGCAAGACATCAATGGAGAAAAAGGAACTGATGTAACAACCGGAAGTGTACAGCCTGTTGCTCCCACAGAACCTGCACAAACAGAAGAACAGCCGAGCTCTTTTTTTGGTAGTTTGTTTAGTATACTTATGAAGCCTTTTTCATTAATTGCATCATTTTTTGGTGGTTTTTTTTCATGGTTGTTTGGGTCTGACGAAGAAAAGTCTGACACACAACCTTATGATGATTCTTCTTCACCTGGGGTCGATCAATCAGTTGAACAAAATAATGGTGATCATAATGACCAGAGCAATGTGATTTGATAGTGATCTTCTACCGGAAAAGGTGTCATCCCAGTGCTTGACACTGGGATCTCATTTTACTTTATGATGATGTCATGAAAGTAGCTGACATTGGGATCCAGAAGACTTAATTTCAACCAAATAATAAAGGCTAGATCCCAGTGTCACGCACTGGGATGACAAAAAAAGGAGCACTGGAATGACACCATCTTGGATGGAAATAACGTCACGCGCTGGAATGACAAAGAAGAGTGGGCTTTCATATGGTTATGCAAGAGGTTTACTGAATGCAACCTAACTTCTCACACACACATTTTACCACATGATCAGCGTTGATATTAAAATGCTCATAAAGTGTTTTATAAGGTGCTGATTCTCCGAAGCTTTTCATGCCAATAAATATACCGTTTGAACCTATATATTTATGCCAACCCATTTCACTTCCGGCTTCAATTGCAACTTTAATGCTGTCATTATTTAATATTGCCGCTTTATATTCATCGCTTTGCTCGTCAAAAAGCCTCCAGCATGGCATAGAAACAATCCTTGTACCTATACCTTTTTCCTGCAATTTCTCCCTTGCTTCAACTGCAATTTCAACTTCAGATCCGGTGGCAAATATTGTCACTTTTAATTCTTTTGAACATTCACACAAAATATATGCACCAAACTTCGATAGATTAGCAGATTGATCGATATCAGAATGCATGTAATTGACATTTTGCCTTGAGAGCGCAAACAGTGCTGGAGATTCTTTCTTTTCGAGTGCAATGCTAACACACTCCAGAGTTTCAACTGCATCGGCTGGCCTAAAAACATATAGATTTGGTATAGCACGCAAAGAAGCTAAATGCTCTATTGGCTGATGAGTTGGGCCATCTTCTCCCACTCCAATTGAGTCGTGAGTCATGACATACATAACCTGCTGCTTCATCAGAGCTGAAAGACGTATAGCAGGACGACAATAGTCGGAAAATACCAAAAAAGTGCCGCCATAAGGAAGAATTGCGCCGTGAAGTGCCATACCATTCATACATGCTGCCATAGCGTGCTCTCTCACTCCATAGTGGACATAAGAGCCACTATAATTATTGCTATTTATTACCTGCATGTGCTTATATTTAGTGCAATTTGACCCAGTAAGATCAGCAGAACCGCCGATTAATTCCGGCATATGTTGTGTTAAAAGTTCCATTACCCTACCAAAAGAAGATCGAGTAGCTTCGTTTGGCATTAGCTCACATATTTGTTTCTTCAGGTCAGCTAAAACACCAGCGATATTATCTGGTAGACGTTTATCTAACCGTCTTTGAAGTTCTACATGATATCCTGTTACCCCAGCTCCACTTTTTGTCATCCCAGTGCTTGACACTGGGATCCATTCTTTTTCTTCTTTCCTGGTCACGCGCTGGAATGACATCGTGTAGTTTTGTTTTGCTCTCTCAACAGTTTTCTTCCAGGCATTTTTCATATCTTCTGGTACATGGAATGGTTCGTAATTCCAGTTTAATTTCTCTCTCATCTGTTTGATGTCTTCCTCCGAAAAAGCACCACTGTGAGCAGAGGATGTGCCAGCACGGCTTGAAAATTTTCCGATAATAGTTTTGCAGCAGATCATTGTAGGTTTATCAGACTTTTTTGCTTGCTCTATTGCAAGGGATATGGCATCAAAATCATGGCCATCAATTTTGTCAACATTCCATCCATACGCTAAGAAGCGTTTCTCTACATCATCAGAGCAGGAAAGGCAAGTAGCGCCATCTATAGAGATATCATTATCATCAAAAAGAGCTATGAGCTTATTCAATTTAAGATGCCCAGCAAGCGATGCTACCTCATGGCTTATTCCTTCCATAAGACAGCCATCCCCTAGCATTACGTAAGTGTAGTGATTGATTCTGAATTGCTTTTTAAGGATTGATTCAGCAAGTGCCATGCCAACAGCAGCGGCAAACCCCTGACCGAGCGGGCCTGTTGTTGCCTCTACTCCGGAAGTCAAGCCAAACTCTGGATGACCTGGGGTCTTGGATCCCATTTGCCTGAAGTTCTTTAGCTCATCTATGCTAATATAACCTGTCAAATATAATATTGAATATAGTAACATTGACCCATGACCGTTTGATAAAACAAAGCGATCTCTATTGAACCATTTAGAATCATCAGGATTATGATTCAGATATTTAGCAAACAAAACAGTTGCAACATCTGCCATGCCAAGTGGCATACCTGGGTGTCCAGAGTTTGCTTTTTGTACTGCATCAATTGATAAAAAACGGATGGCGTTTGCCATAGATTTTAAATGTGAATGATTCATGTGTTAATAGAAAAACTTAAAAATGAAGTATAAAAGATTATACCAGCAAAAACAAGTTGACACTGAGTGCTAAAATCCTTAATAATCTAAAGTTAAATCGTGAGAGTTTTTATATGACAACTGTTATCACTAGAAAGTATAGGATTAGCCGTAGACTTGGTGTAAATTTATGGGGTAGAGCTAAAGACCCAGTAAACAAAAGGAAATACCCTCCAGGTCAACATGGTATTCTTGGATTCAAGAAGTTATCCGACTTTGGTAAGCAGTTTGCTGCGCATAAGAAATTTAAGTTTTACTATGCGATTTCAAGTAAGCAGCTCAGACGTACATTTTTAGATGCTTATAACAGAAAGGGTTATACGGCTGATAATTTTATCGGTATCTTAGAATCGAGATTAAGTTCTGTTTTATACCACTCTGGTCTTGTTCCAACAATTTACTCAGCAAAGCAGCTCATATCTCACAAGCACGTTACAGTTAATGATAAGGTGGTTAACATATCGAGTTATCGAGTGAAGCCAGGTGATATAATAAAAATAAGAGAAAGGGCAGCAAAAATCCCTGTAGTAGTAGAGGCTGAACAAAAACAAGAGCGCAAGGCTCCGGATTATTTAGAAGCAGATAGTAAAGAGCATTCAGTGAAGTATTTGAGGTCACCTCAATATTCTGAGGTTCCTTATTCAGCAGACATGGAAGTCAATTTAGTAGTAGAGTTTTACTCTAGATAGATAAAAAAAGCCCGTGTGGCGGAATCGGTAGACGCAGCGGACTTAAAATCCGTGGGTTTTGCGACCTTGGGAGTTCAAGTCTCCCCATGGGCACCAATTTAACTTAGCAGATAAATACAAAAAAGTATGAAATGGCTTGATATAGAAGATATTGTGGAAGCTCTGGAGGAAAAATTTCCAAATGAGAATATAATTAGTATCAGATTCACTGAGCTTAAAAAAAAGGTCTTGAGTTTAGAGGAATTTGATGATGATGAAAAACGCTGTAACGAAAAAATACTCGAAGCTATTCAAGCAGCTTGGATTGAGGAAAGATTAACCGCATAGCAATAAACCATACGCAAACGTGATTTCTATTACAATTTGCATATTGATTATGCTATTTTTTGGATCTAGCCTGGCAAGTTAATAATAATTTAACTAATTACAATTAAAACAGCTATAAGGTTAATTATGAGGCAAAGATGACAGCACAAAATTTGGTAAATGGAACGATCTTGGCAAGTGCTACGTTGAGATAAGTTTTGCATAAAAATACTGCTTTTACGGTGTGAGGCCAGAGGGTAGAGCCTTTGTAAAGCAGTTAGAAGGTTGTCATCTAAGTAGCGTGACCAGAGCTAGATTCCGCGAACACGCCGCGGAATGACGACTATGCAATATGCGTTGCGGAGTGACGATTATGGTCATACCGTCACGGTATCTCACAAACATGTAGCAGTAATGACAAAATCTCAAGTTATATGTATACTTTTATATTATCTACCTACTAAAAAAACAGAAAAATGCTCAAACGTAGCGGTCCAAAAAAATTAAAGTCTATAATTGAAAACTATGCATTAAAATGCATGAAAAATAAGATTAGTAAAAATGAAATACGTCTTATTTTAAACTGGCGAAATATAGTAGGGAAAGAAATAGCAGAGTGTACAAAACCGAAAAAGATCTCATATGCACAGAATATAAATTCGGGTGTGTTGCATCTGGTAGTAACAAATGGCAGCAAAGCATTGGAAATTCAGCATATGATTTCTCTTATAATAGAAAAAATTACGATATTTTTTGGTTATAAAGCAGTATATGGTATAAAAATTAAGCAAGAGAGTATTGACTATTTGACTATATAAGGTAATCTAAGTACATAGAATAATTTGGTATATTGAAGTGAGTAGAGTTTGTGAATTAACAAATAGAAAAAAATCTTTTGGTAATAAGGTATCACATTCAAATCGTAAAACAAAGCGTACCTTTCTTTTAAACTTACATAAAGTTACGTTGACGAGTGATATATTGAATAAAAAGTTTAGATTTCGTGTGGCAACAAGAACTTTGAGAACTATAGATTACAAAGGTGATTTAGATGCTTTTTTGCTCAACACAAGAACGATTAAACTAAGTGAGAAAGCGCAGAAGATAAAAAGAAGGTTGAAAAAAGTTTTAGTAAAGCAAGAGGTAGAGTTAGCAGTTTCAGATGCATAGCAAACCTCAATGGCTCAGAGCAAAAGCTCCGACCGGTGAAGTATTCAATGAAACCTTAAACATCGTTAAACTGCATAACTTGCATACAGTGTGCGAAGAGGCTGCATGTCCAAACATTGGTGAATGTTGGAATAAACGTCATGCTACTGTAATGATTCTCGGTTCTGTTTGCACTCGTGCTTGTGCATTTTGCAACGTTGCAACTGGCATTCCTGATAAACTAGACCCTCATGAGCCAGAAAATTTAGCAAAAGCGATAAAAAAGTTAAACTTAAAACATGTTGTCATTACTTCTGTTGATCGTGATGATTTGCCAGATGGTGGCGCAAATCAGTTTATACAGTGCATAGAAGAAATTAGAAAGATAACTTCAGAAACAACAATAGAGATTTTAACTCCTGATTTTTTAAATAAGAAAGGAGCATTTGAAGCAATTGCTGTTGCATCACCTGATGTCTATAACCACAATATTGAAACAGTGCCGAGATTGTATGCAAAAATAAGACCACGAGCTCGCTATTTTCATTCACTATATTTGCTGAAGATGGTAAAGCAGATTAATCCTAAAGTTTTCACAAAGTCGGGGCTTATGGTCGGTCTTGGAGAGACAAAAGAGGAAATATTTCAGGTTATGGACGATTTGCGCAGTGCTGAGGTTGATTTTATTACAATTGGTCAATATCTACAACCAACTCCAAAACATGCAAAACTTGATAGGTATGTTACCCCAGAAGAGTTTGAGCATTATAAATACATTGCTTACTCCAAAGGTTTCTTAGTGGTTGCATCAAGCCCACTAACTCGGTCATCATACCACGCTGAAGAAGATTTTAACAGGCTCAAGGCCTGTCGTTGACATTTGTGTTAATTCAAATTAATTTTTACTAATTATAAAGGAGTTTTTACGTAATGTCTACTATAAAAATCGAGAAGAAATCACAATTAGTTAAAGAGGTATTCGATTCCGTGGCAAGTCGCTACGACACCATGAATGATATAATGAGCCTCGGAATGCACAGATTATGGAAAGATAAGATGGTAAATAGTGTGCATTTTACAAAAAACTCTAAGGTTTTAGATGTTGCTGGAGGAACTGGAGATATAGCAATAAGAGTAGTAAGAAAAGAGCCAAGTGCTAAGGTTACAGTATGCGATATAAATCAAAACATGCTAAGCAGAGGACGTGATAAAGCTATAAATTCAAACCAAATTAATTTTGATTGGGTATGTGCAAACGCAGAAAGTTTACCATTTGAAGACTCCGAATTTGATTATTGCACAATAGCTTTTGGCATTCGAAACGTTTCTGACCGCAAGAAGGCTTTAAATGAGGCGCACAGGGTATTAAAACCACATGGGAAATTTATCTGCTTAGAATTTGCCCCTATGCACTATCAAAATGAGATATTTACCAAACTTTATGACTTATATTCATTTAAAGTAATTCCTAAAATTGGCAGCATAGTTGCTAAAGACAAGAGTTCTTATGAATATTTAGTGAAGAGCATCAGAGAATTTCCAACTCAGGCTGATTTTAAAATGGAAATTGAAGAGGTAGGCTTTAAGAATGTTGAGTTTCATAATATGAGCTATGGAATAGTGGCATTACACATTGGAACAAAATGAATATTAAACTCTGGTATAGAACGCTGGATTATTATCTCATCCTTCCAGTGTTTTTTTTGCTCACTATAAGCTTCATTCTTGTTTATTCAGCAAGCCCTGTAATTGCGCAGCGTCTTTTTCTACCACAGGATTATTTTATACGGCGCCATACAATTTATATAGTCCTGTCACTAATTACCTTGGTGACATTTTCTTTTCTCAACACAAGAACTATACTTAACCTCTCATTCGCAGGTTTCGCTTTATTTACTATTTTAGTAGCAACTGCGATAATACTTGGTATAGAGGTAAAAGGTGCGAAACGATGGTTACATATTGTCAAAATTTCAGTTCAACCATCTGAGTTCGTAAGGCCATTTTTTTCTGTTGTTATAGCTAGTATCTTGGCCAGCGAAATGAAGTTTAAAATACACATATCAATCATAATATTTCTGTTAGTTTTTGTGTTGTTACTTTTGCAACCTGATTTCAGTATGTCTATGCTTTTAACATATTCTTTTATCGGTCAAATGTTTATTGCATGTATACCATTTTTATACTTTCTATGCATAATAGGAATGGCCACAACTGGAACTACAATAGCTTACTTATGCCTCCCACATATAAAGCAAAGGATTTACAATTTTGTCTTTTTTACGCAGCGCGATAACTTTCAAGTCACAAAATCATTAGAAGCATTCAAAAGAGGTCAATTAACTGGGGTTGGACCTGGTGAAGGTAGCGTAAAAGCCTCTCTTCCTGATTGTCATACAGATTTTGTGTTTTCTGTTTTAGCAGAAGAATTTGGTTTGATTACGTGCTTAGCCACATTGATGTTATTTGGCATCATTTCCGCCCGCTTGCTTTACGTTGCATATAGGGAAAATGAATTATTTAATCTGTTGGTAATTCTCGGTATCTCAATTCAATTCATCACACAATTCATAATAAACATAGGGGTAACATTGAGTGTTTTTCCAACCACCGGCATAACCCTGCCGTTACTTAGCTATGGTGGTTCTTCTCTTTTATCTTCGAGCATCGCACTTGGCATAATGCTGTCTTTCAGTAGAAACCAAGCTATCGCATTAAAGTTTCGTGAGCGTGTTATGCTTGGAAGGTATATGGACTAAACTTGTACCGCTCACAACTATTATTGGTATCCCTCCAAAATGGGTATCTGTTCAGATGAGTGGCAAGAGATATTATGAAATCTGAAAGAGTTATGTGGAAATTTTTCAGAAAATATTCCACTGACATGCTGAACAACAAATACATCACTATGTCGTTTATCGCAAAAACTTATATTTTTCGTAACCATTCACACTTAATTCTGCAATTCTTTGATCTCACTCATAGAAAGACCAGTAGTTTGAGCTATAATATTAAAAGAAACACCTGCTTTAAGTAGATTCTTTGCGACTTCAATTTCCCTCTCTTTTCTACCTTCCTCTTTAGCAAGATCAAGTCTGTATTCAAGAATGGCTTCTTCTTTGCGCAGATCCATTATTCTTTCTTCATAAGCTATTAGATCTTTTTCATTCCAGTGAAACTTATCTAATTCATCATATGCTAGCTTTATTATTGGTGATTTTTCCGCAATTTTTCTGAGATCTTCGTCCGTTGTTTCATCTGCATATTTGAAAAAAAATAGCCAACGGTCTACTACACTTTCTAGTTGTTCTGCTCTACTCTTAGGAAATTTTGGCAGCTCTATGAAGATAAATTGAAAATCTTTTAAGTCATGTTCATTGGTTTTCTCATCTCTTATTGTATGGCTAGATATATAGTCAAGCTTATCAGGGAATAAGGTACAATTTGAAATCGCGATAAAGAAAATCTTCTTTAAATCAACGTATTTACCAGATTTATCAGCTTGTCTTGAGTAAGCCTTAGCAGCATAAAGTTGTGCACGTTTTTCAAAGCCTTTATCACGAGTGAGCTGGTCAGGTAAGGAAGCAGTATTACTACTACCCCCTCCCTTAG
>NZ_QESS01000002.1:0-4488 GCF_009012935.1 Wolbachia endosymbiont of Nasonia oneida
TTTTATAATACATTCTAACACTTTTTCCTTAACTTAATGGCAGTGGTCATGCCAGTGCCCAGACACTGGCATCCAGGTTCTTTTTTTCTAGATTCCAGCGTCACACGCTGGAATGACAAAAAAGCTAATTTTTAACGTAGATAATGGTTATGCAAGAAGTCTACTTCTTACCCTTAATCAACTCTAAAGCCTTCTTCAAATCTATACTCTCAATATCTGCACTCTTGCCCAAAGCAACGTTTGTTTTACCGCATTTTATATAGAATCCGTACCTACCGTTGCAGATGAAAACTTCTTTTCCCTTTTCATTAACCCCGAGAGACTTTAGTTCTTTGCGTGGACTGTTTGCAATAATTTGTACAGCTTCGCTCAATTCTGTATTCAGCACCTCTTTGGAGCTTTTCTTAAGAGAAAAGTATCTACCATCATAGAAAATATAGTATCCAAATCGTCCAAGGCCTATTTTTACTTCCTTTCCGGTTTCAGGGTGTTCTCCGATTACTTTCGGCAAGGAAAGTAACTGAGTAGCGGTGCTCAGATCAATATCATTAACATTTATATCTTTTGGTATGGAAACCGTTTTTTTCTTTTTTAACTCGTTATTAAACTCCAGATAAAGTCCAAAAGGACCCTTTTTGATCATCACTTCTTGGTTTGTTATATCATCTATACCTAAACTTTTTGGATATTCTGAATTGTCGTTACTGCCCGTAATTTCTTTTGTATGGTTGCATTCAGGATAGTTAGAACATCCAAGGAACACCCCGGCTTTTCCAAAGTTCAATTTCAATATGCCATCAGAGCAAGCAGGGCATTTTGTATTCACCTCTTTTTTTCCTTCTTCTGAACAAAACCAATCGATTACCAAATCGTGAATGCCGCTGAAAACTTCATCATGCGTCATTTGCTTGACAGAGTTTACATGACCAAAAAATGGCACCCAAAAGTGGCCTAATTCTTTTTTCCAATCTGCATGTCCATTTGAAATTAAATCAAGCTTTTCTTCCATTTGTGCTGTGAAATCATACTCTACACAACGCTGAAAAAAAGTTTCTAAAAATATAGTAACGATTTTACCACGACTGCTTGGAATAAACCTTTTGCTATCCAATGAAACGTACTCACGATCTTGTAATACCGAAATAATTGTTGCATAAGTTGATGGTCGACCTATACCGATTTCTTCCATTTTTTTTACGATACTTGCTTCACTGTAACGTGGTGGCGGTTGAGTGAAATGTTGTTTTGGCTCAACTGAAATCAGCTTGCATGCTTCCCCTTCCTTCATGGCAGGTAGCAGGCCTTCATTTTCGGCTTCCATGTTATCTTGATAGACTCTATAAAAACCATCAAAGAATATACTTGATCCACTTGCTCGCAGAATTACTTTCTGGTCAGTAGAACTAATTTCGACTACCACTTGATCAAGAATCGCCGACTCCATTTGACTTGCAATGGTCCTTTTCCAGATTAAATCATACAATTTAAATTGCTCTGGCGTTAAGTAATCCTTAATACTACCCGGCGTTCTATTGATATCAGTTGGACGAATTGCTTCATGTGCTTCTTGAGCATTTTTGACCTTTTTTACATATTTACGAGGAGACTGCGGTAAATATTTATCACCATATAATGACTTAATTGACCCTCTAATTGAGTTTATAGCCTCATCTGCAATATGAAACCCATCTGTACGCATGTAAGTTATCAACCCTACAGTTTCACCACCAATATCGATACCTTCATATAAATTTTGCGCTATGCGCATAACACTTTTCACATTAAAATACAGTTTATTCACTGCATCTTGCTGAAGACTTGAAGTAATAAACGGAGGAAGCGGGTTTCTCTTAACTTGCTTGCGTTCTACTGTGCTTACAGCATATTGCCTTGACTCAATCTCCCTGACTAAGTTCTTTGCTTCCTCTTCATTCTTAATATCAAATTTTTCTAGCTTTTTATTGTCATAGTGGCTTAGCATAGCAAAAAAAGCCTCATCTTTGCTATTTTGCATTTCTGCCTTTATACTCCAATACTCCTGTGTTATAAATTTACTAATTTCATCTTCTCGTTCGCATATAATCTTTAATGCAACAGACTGCACTCGCCCTGCGGACTTGCTCCCCGACAATTTTGTCCACAGCAGTGGTGATAAACTAAACCCAACTAGATAATCCAAAGCTCTACGTGCTTGTTGTGCACGCACTAAATCCATATTAATTTCACGTGGATTTTTTATTGCTTCTTGTACTGCTCTTTTTGTTATCTCATTCAAGACTACTCTATAAATGTTGTTTTCATTACTGATTGCTTTCTTTTCTTTTAATGTCTCTATCACATGCCAAGCCATTGCTTCCCCTTCTCTGTCTGGGTCTGTTGCAAGATATATATCTGATGTTTTGCTTGCAGCTTTTACTAACTCTTTTATATACTTTTCTGCTTTTTCAATGGTTTCATACTTTATAGCAAAATCATTATCCGGATCGACAGAACCGTTTTTTGCTGGAAGATCCCTCACATGTCCAAAGGATGCAGCTACTTTGAACTCTTTACCCAAATATTTACCTATTGTCTTTGCTTTCGCAGGTGATTCAACTATTAATAATGCCATATTGTTAATTATTTTAGTACTTAAAGATAATATGTTGAGAAATATACGATGAAAAGTAAAAAAATATTTTAATGGTTCTTGCGAATTTTACGAACCTGGTTGTGGGACCTTTTCAGAAAACCCTTGGACGTTGCTATTTTTAAGTGACTTTGAAGGCTCATTACAATAGTATATGATCGCAGCAGCAACGAGAAGCTAGATTCCAGTGTCAGCTACTTGCATGACAAAAAAAGGAGCGCTGGGATGACATCCTCCCTTGTGGAAATTGCTCTCAAATCACAATGCCCGTAAAGCTGCGACCCTAGAGGTACTGTTTCTCACCCACTGCAAATATTGCACGGTACTATCCACTTGATCATCGTGTCGAGTTTCAGGAAACATTAAAATCTCATACTCAAAATCGTTTAGCCATACTGCTTGATGTGGCAGAAAAACCTTGCCAGACTCTATCATCGGAGCAATCCGGTGGAATCGAGTGAGTTTGTCATCATGTGGCATTATTTCAATAATGGGTAAATCACTGTTTGCTTTTAGCTCTTGCACCAATTGCTGACCACTTGTTTTTGCTTCGATTAAAATTGCGTGTGGCGTCCATCTTGCAGCTAGTGACAAAACCTGTTCTTTAAGCTTTGGATACTCAAGCTTTGCGCGATATACGTCGAGTAAATAGAATTTATTATCTATTTTTGCCCAGGTGATGCAGACACTAAAGTTGCTCATGTTACTTGTTGAAACCGCAGTATCCCAACTTTGTGTTATATGCGAGAGATTATCAGGAAATTTTTTATAGCGTTTCAACCACTCTGGTTTAATTATACCACTTGAAAGCGGCAGAGGGTTTTGTTGATATTGCGCAGCAAAAGCATAACTCCCAAGTTCAACTTTTATCGTCTCAACTTCTTCTTTTCCTCCATCGAGGGGATATAGCAACTGACCTTCTTCTCTTGAATATAATATCCTTACAGGTGACGCTGGTTTATTATATAATCGCCTGGTCGCACAGTGCTGAGCTACTCGGATGATAGGAACGGGAGGTATTGGCTTTTTGATTGAATAAATAACCTGCTTATTTTCAGAAATCATTGGCAAACAAATATGATGCCATATGTTTTTTGGCTTGGAGAGAAGGTGTCCAGTTAAGTCCTCCTGGTGTAGCCTGTGCATTACAAGAACGATGACTCCTTTTTTTCTATCGTTCAGCCTGGTTACTAAAGTCTGATCAAACCAGTTTGTGGCACGCTTTCTAAGCGTTTCACTCAAAGCTTGAGCAGAACTGAGCGGATCGTCCACAATGATAAAATCACCACCTTCACCAGTTAGTGTTCCACCAACTGATGTTGCGATTCTGTATCCTCTCTGCACTGTTTGAAATTTATATTTGGTATTCTGGTCTTTGGATAGTTCTATCTCTGGAAATAGCGCTCTATACCAACTAGACTGCATCACGCACCTGGTGTCGAGCGAGTGCTTTTCGCTGAGCAGCCGAGAGTAACTTGCAACTATTATCCTCGCGGTTGGCTGATTTCCCAGTATCCATGCGGGCCACGCAACACTAGCGCACAGGGATTTCATTGAACGCGGAGGCATATTGAATATTATTCGTTTCACTTCACCAGCGCTCGCCGCTTCCAGCCTATCTGCTATGACTTTTATATACTGATAATCGTTATACTCACACCCCGGCACTACCGTTTGAAAGCACAGTTCAATGAATTTTAGAAAGTTCATGATATAATGTTGAAACCAGCGCGTAACGCTGGGATGACAAAAAAAGGAGCACTGAAGGCTATAGGTGAGACGTCGCGGTATCTCTAGATCCCGCTAACAAGCAGCGGGATGACGAATTACTTAACCATCATTACACCGTCATACCGCGA
>NZ_QESS01000002.1:4498-15972 GCF_009012935.1 Wolbachia endosymbiont of Nasonia oneida
CGCGGTATCTCAAAGCATAGATCCCGCTAACACGTAGCGGGATGACGGTTGTTGTTTAGCTATAAATATTAAGAAATTTACCAAATGAAAAAAAAGGCAAAAGAAACCCTGGGGTTATTATCCGCTTTAAAATATTGGCGTTTTTTATGTTTTAAACGCTTGACAAGCAAGATTAAGCTGCTTTTAATTGCAACTAACTTACGCTGCAAATGTTTAAGAAATTTACTAAGCAGAAAAAAAGACAAAGAATCCCCGAGTTAGCTAGTCTTTTACTATCTCTGTCGAGTATTGGCATTTTTTGATGTCTTGTAACGCTTTATAAGCGCGTTCAGCTTATTTAGATAAAAATCTAGATGTAGATGAAGTTTTGTAAAGACATACAGTATCTATATACTGCAAAAAATTGAACATAAGACGCCGATACATTAAGTAATCCTTACCTTTTAATCTGCAGATTGGCGAAAGCAAATACAATAGCTTCACTATCATGATAAGGGCGCTGGTGGAGTTTGTCAAGCAACTTTCTATATAATATTTTCTAAAATAAATAGACTTCTCGCATCCAATTTCGGTAGCGCGCGACACACAACTGCAATGACAAGGTTTTGTAAGATAAACATCATATTCACACGAAGTACTTGACTTCACTTGTACTAAGAAGCATTTTATATATGTTGTGTGCCCGTAGCTCAGCTGGATAGAGCAACAGCCTTCTAAGCTGTGGGTCGTAGGTTCGAATCCCACCGGGCACACTCTTTTATCAATACTTTCTATAAATCTTCAAGTACTCTGGCACCACATTTTCAATTGCTAATGGTCGAACCTTCATTGTTTCAAGGTCAACTGACTTTTCGATTGAACTATTCATCATAACTTTCACCTGATCTTGAGTAAGCACAGGGTTCGTATCTCCGGTTATTGGTTTTAGCAGCATAGAAATAATTTTATTTTCTAAAAAGAAAGCTATTAACTTTGCCATTGGAAAAGATACATTGATCAACAAACACTTTCTGTTAGTAACATTCAGAATAAACTTCAATAAGCTTTTGAAAGAGTAAACCTTTGGTCCACCCATGTTATAAATTTTCTTGTCTTGCTTATTAAAACTGATAATACGATATACCACTTCAGCTAAGTCTGTTACACATATTGGCTGAAATTTAGTTGTTCCATTGCCAATTAGTGGTAAAAAAGGAAGAATAGTTGCTAGTCTTGCAAATTTATTAAAGAAGTTGTCTTCTTTACCAAATACAAGGCTTGGCCTAATTATTATTGCTTCTTGAAATGCTGAAGTTACAGCTTTTTCACCTTCCAATTTACTTTTGGCATATTTTGACAACTTGCTATTTTCTATTCCCATAGCAGAAAAATGTATCATCATAGGTACATTTTTCATTTTTGCAGCTTTTGCTATCCTTTCAGCTATTTTAACGTGAACAGCGTAAAAATCGTGCTTTTTTGCTTCATATAATATTCCCACTAAGTTTATAGCTACATCACATTCTTCCATACCCTCCAGAACTGATTTTTCATCAAAAAAATCGCCTTTAAATATTGATATTTGTCCTAAATTGCCACACAATTTTAAACAAGCAGCTTTTTCCTGATTACGAGTGAATATCTTTATTAAATATCCTTCTGCTGCCAAGCGTCTTACGATGTGTTTCCCTATAAACCCCGTTCCACCAAAAATAATTACACGTTTTATCACAATTAAAGTTCCTAATAATTTGTTACTGTAAATTAATACAATGATTTCGCTTAATATTTTATTACGAATTCCCGTACAATAAGATCCATTTTCATTCCTCGTGAGCCTTTAACTAGAATTGCGTCATTATTCTGAATAATGTTAGCTAAATCACTTTTCAATTGATTAGAATCACTAAAATGCGTGCCTCTTATATTATCTGGCAAAAGCTCATGCAATTCTAACATAAATTTACCAACTGTATAAACTTTATCTATATTATTTTCTGTGATAATCTTAACCAAATCTGTATGAAACTCTATGCTTTCATCACCAAGTTCCAACATATCACCAAGCAAAGCTACTTTTCTCTGATTAGAATATGTACTCAAAGTTTTTATTGCAGTTTTCATCGAAGCAGGGCTGGCGTTATAGGAGTCATCAATTAAATGTATATATTTTTTATTGCATTTGACCTTATGAATATTGCCTCTACCTTTCGTTGCACTAAAATTCTTAAGTGCAAGTGGTAATTTTGATAAATCAAGTCCGAGGCTTTGCACAACTGCTGCAATAGCAAGTAGCGAATAAGCAAAATGCTCACCTTGTACACGTAAATTACAGTTTATAATTTGATTATTACTCAGCCTGATTTTTAAATTTAGCCCGTCATCATTTCTTATTAGGTCCAACAAACAAACTTCAGCATTTTTATCTTTACCAAAGCTTATTACATTCCTATTGGCATGTGATGAGAGATAATCATAATACTTATTATCTCTGCTTAAAACCAAAGTACCGTCATTTTTCATACCATACAGAATTTCTAACTTCGCTTGTGCAACGTCAAATAGTGATGAAAAATTTTCAGTATGTGCAGGTTCGATGTTGGTAATAACTGCAATATTCGGATTACTAATTTTTGATAATTCTTTTATTTCACCAGCTTTATTCATTCCCATTTCAAGAATTAAGTACTGGCAGTTTTTTGGAGCTTTCAGAATTGTCAAAGGCAATCCTATATTATTATTTAAGTTACCTTCGTTTGCATGGGACACTCCATATTGCGATAAAACAGTATGCAGCATATCCTTTGTAGTGGTTTTCCCGACACTGCCTGTAACTGCAATAACTTTAGCATCAATAAGAACATTTCTAATGTAGTATGATGCCATATTGTGCAAAGCTTTCAGGGTATCTTGTACAATCATGAGAGGGAAACTTTTATATTTACCCTCACTCACTATTGCAGCGACAGCCCCTTTTAAAAACGCTTCATGCAAAAAATTATGGCCATCAAAATTCTTTCCCTTGAGGGCAATAAATAAATCACCTTTTTTTATGCTTCTTGTGTCCGTTGAAATATTTGAGCTATGTATCCAATTACAACCATTTACGTCTCTTCCGCCAGTTGCATCAATGATATTATTTGTGTTCCATTTAAACATAATTTAGAGTATTCTTTATAATAAATTGAACAATAAAAGTAGCGAAAATACTACATGTTTTAGACAATGTGCAAATAATGGTTGCAATCCCTATAATTCTATCTTATAATGGATATAGAAGTTTAAATTTTTTCGTCTATAATTAAAATGTATTTAGTTATAGAAACTACCTTGGAGGTATGTATGGCAGAATCTATTTGGGCTAAGATAGGCGGAGCAGTTAAAACAGGTGTAGAAGCTACAGGTCGGGTGTTTGCTCTTGTGCCTAAAGCACTTATTTACCCTATAAAGAAGCCGTTTGCTTCAACGGGTGAAATGAAACATGATGCTACAGTTTCGTTAAAGAAAGCTGTTGGTATAGATGTACCTGAAGAAGAAAGGGAATATGATCCACCTATAGAAACCACACAGGCTAGTAAGGATCTTGGTGTACAAATAACAGAGCAAAAGAAAGGGATAGGAAAGGTAAGTTTTTTAGTGTCAAGAACTCTGACGGGAGATATACCTTATTTGAATGATGAACAATTGAATAAAATAAAAGCACTAAAAAGTGAGTATTCAAACATCACTATACATAGAGAAGAAAATAAAATTGTAATTGAAGTTGATGTTAAAAAAATAATTGAAGACATTAAAACTGGCTCTAAAAATAAAGGAAAGAGTCCAGAGGAGATAAAAAAGCTTGCTATTGAAGAAATTAAACAAAAAGTTGACGGTAACCTTAAAGATCTAGCAAAAATTACTGGTGGAGAATTTAAAGTTCACACAGACTTAAAATTGCTGTATGGTATTGCAGAAAAATTGTATAAGGAATATGATAATCAAAAGCAGTCATCAGACAAAGTTGTGAAGTCTGATGTTGGTCAGCCTTCAGAAAATATAGCTTCAGGTGAGAAAAAATGGGCGCAAGAAGCTATAAAAGCAGGTAAGTCGCAAAGTTGTGGAATGCAAAAATAAGTTATAGGGGAGTATTATGAGTGAAGCTAAAAAAATAGAGGAAAGACATCATAGTCTAACTGTTCCTGGGGATATGTATCACTTACAACCAGGAGTTATTACTGGAAAAAGGGTAAGTGGAATAGAACCCTTTTTGAAAGAACAGCAGGACATGGTAAAAGTAAGGGAACTTGTAAGCTCTTTAAATCTTGAAGATGCTTCTGGTGAAGCGATAAAACCACTATCTACACCTAATGTAGAGAAAAACGAAGAAAGAGGGAAAGGTCGCTCTTAAAATATGAGCAATGAAGTTTATGATAGCGATAACATCTTTGCTCAAATATTAAGAGGTGAGTTACCTTGTGAGAAGGTACATGAAAATGAAAATGTACTAGCTTTTCATGATAAGTACCCTGACGCACCAGTTCACATTTTAGCTATACCCAAAAATCAATATATTTCATACGATGATTTTATTCTAAAAGCTTCTGAAGAGGAGATAGCAAATTTCTTCAAAACTGTAAGAGAGATAGCACATAAATATAATCTAGAAAAAACAGGGTATAGGTTAGTCACTAACTACGGTGAAAATGGAGAGCAGGTTGTACCACATTTTCACGTGCATATTTTAGGTGGTAAAAAGTTAGGAAAGCATGTAAATTCATAGTGTTATATGTTTTGTTAAATGAGCGAATATTTAACCATAGTAATCTTTATCTGCGTATCAATTGTAGTATCTTTTGTTTTAGGTATATTGCCTATGTTTCTTGCAGTGAGTAAGCCAGATAGTGAAAAACTTTCCACATATGAGTGTGGCTTCAATCCACTATCCAGTGCAAGAAAAAATTTTGACATTAAATTTTACCTAGTTTCAATATTATTTATAATATTTGACTTAGAAATTGCTTTTCTTTTTCCTTGGGCTGTTTCTTTATCTAAGATAAGCTATGGTGGATTTTGGTCTATGATGGTATTTCTTGCAATACTCACTATAGGTTTTATCTATGAATGGTGTAAAGGTGCATTAGAGTGGGAGTAGTTTATGACAAATCAAATTCTATCTAATGATGACTGGGGTCGTTATAAAAAAGAAGGGTTTCTTGTCACTAAATTTGGTGATTTAACAGATTATGTAATGAATTGGGCAAGGTCTGGTTCATTGTGGCCAATGACATTTGGTCTTGCATGTTGCGCAGTTGAGATGATGCATACCGCATCTAGCCGTTATGATCTTGATAGATATGGCATAATGTTTCGTGCAAGCCCACGTCAATCAGATGTGATGATTGTTGCTGGCACACTAACTAATAAAATGGCAGCAGCATTGCGTAAAGTCTATGATCAAATGGCAGACCCAAAGTATGTTATTTCTATGGGAAGTTGTGCAAATGGTGGTGGTTATTACCATTACTCTTATTCAGTAGTTCGCGGTTGCGATAGGATCGTACCAGTTGATGTGTATGTTCCTGGATGCCCACCAACTGCTGAGGCGTTGCTATATGGAATGCTATGCCTACAAAACAAAATAAAACGGACTCGGAATGGATAAAACTGCAAAGTATATACAAAAAAAGACCAAATGCGAGTGCATTCAAAAAGATGATGGCATTATTGTAATATATTCAACTTTAGATGAAATTGAAAAGCATCTATTCTTTCTACGTGATGATGAAAAGTGTAGGTTTGAACTATTAGTTGATATTTTTGGGGTTGACTATCCAAATAGAGAGAAGCGTTTCGAGCTAATATACAATCTGCTCAGCATTGTGCATAATATTAGAGTACACATAAAGCTTCAGTTATGTGAAAGCGACATGCCTCCAAGTGTAGCGAAGATATTTAGTACGGCTTTGTGGTTTGAGCGTGAAGTGTTTGATATGTATGGAATAGAGTTTTCTGATCACCCTGATTTGCGTAGGATTCTAACAGACTATGGATTCAAAGGTCATCCAATGTTAAAAGATTTCCCTCTCACTGGTTATGAGGAAGTAAGATATGATATAGAGACAAAAAAGGTTGTGTATAATCCTATAGATTTACCGCAAGATTTTCGTATGTTTGATAGCTTATCGCCTTGGGAAGGTAAAACCATAAAAGTAAATACAAAGGAGTAGAAAATGACAGTACAAAGAAAAAAAATATCTTTAATCGGTGCAGGAAATATCGGTGGAACTCTCACCCATATGATTGCACTAAGGGAACTCGGTGATGTTGTTTTACTTGATATTAGTGATGGAATACCACAAGGTAAAGCACTCGACATAGCAGAATCATCCCCTATTGATGGATTTAATGTCAATATTACTGGCACAAATAGGTATGAAGATATAAAAAACTCCGATGCAATTATAATAACCGCTGGCATCGCTAGAAAACCTGGAATGAGCAGGGATGACCTCCTGCAAACCAATGCTAAAGTAATGAAGGAGGTTGGCGAAAATATTAAAAAATATTCTCCAAACGCGTTTGTAATAGTGGTTACCAACCCTTTGGATGCCATGGTTTCAGTGGTGCATAAATTTTCAAACCTTCCAACTAATATGATTGTTGGCATGGCAGGAGTGCTTGATTCTTCCCGTTTTCGTTACTTTCTTGCAAGTGAGTTAAATATCTCAGTTGAAGATATATCTGCTTTTGTGCTTGGAGGACATGGCGACACTATGGTACCACTAATCAATTGTGCTTCAGTTGCTGGAGTTCCACTTACTCAAATTATCGATATGGGTCTTATCACACAGAAAAAAGTCGATGAAATAGTTGAACGCACTCGCAATGGCGGTAAAGAAATAGTTGATCTGCTTAAGTCTGGATCTGCATACTACGCTCCTGCATCTTCAGCTATATGCATGTTAGAATCATATTTAAAAGATAAGAGGCGCATATTACCATGTGCTGCTTACCTTAATGGTGAATATGGTGTAGAAGAGTTGTTTATTGGTGTTCCTGTAATTATTGGAAAAAACGGAATTGAAAAGATCCTAGAAGTTAAAATGAATGATAGTGAACAAGAAATGTTTAATAAGTCTGTAAACTCGGTGAGAGAGCTGGTGAAATCTTTAGGTTCATAAGCAAATTAATGGTTTTATAGAGCTTCTTTATAGCTCAAACAGCCTAAAAAAGTTGCTTGTGGTTACCTTCGCTACTTGTTCTGGTGACTCATTCCACAACTCTGCCAAACAATCAACAACGTATTTCACCATTGCTGGTTCATTCTTTTTTCCCCTATAAGGCTCAGGTGATAGATATGGTGCATCAGTTTCGACTAAAACACGCTCGCGTGGTACATTTTGTGCAATTTCTCTGAGTAAGCTCGCATTTTTAAAAGTAATAATTCCAGAAAATGAAATATATAACCCCAAATCTATAGATTGATAAGCAAGTTCTTTAGAGGAAGCAAAGCAGTGCATTACTCCACTAAAAGCACCGGCTTTCATTTCTGACCTTAACATATCGATCATCTCATTATCAGCGCTTCTTGTGTGAATAACTAAAGGTAGTCCAGTTATTCTTGACGCTTCTATATGTAATGCAAAACTTTTTTTCTGATTGTCTTTGTTGTCAGATTTATAAAAATCTAACCCGGTTTCACCGATACTAATTACCTTTTGGTTCTTGGTAAATTCAACTAATTCATCAACATGTATACACTCACCGTTTTCTATAGCAGCATCAAGCGGATGTATACCAACAGAGGAGTAGACCTGATCATAGGATGAAGAAATTTTTAATAACTTAGGAACATCGTCAATGCTTACGCATATGTTATGCAAAACCTTTACACCATTTTGCTCTGCCCTTGAAATTACTTTTGGTATTTCATCGTCAGAAAAATAAATCAAGTGGCAATGAGAATCTACTATCATGAGCTTATTGTTGAGGCTTTTATTATAGAAGAAAACTCTTCTATCACTGTTTTATAAACTTCTTTTTTAAATGATATAGCACTGGCTACTAAACTATCTATACCTTGCCAACGCCACTCTTTGAACTCTGGATGACCAGTATAATTAATATCAATGTCCTCATCCTCTCCGCAAAACTTCATTAAGAACCACCTTTGCTTTTGACCAGAATATTTTCCATTCCAGCATATTGGTATAACTTCTTCAGGCAAGTTGTAGTATATCCAATCCTTGCTTTTAGTTATAACCTTTACTTTATTAGTACCAACCTCCTCTAGCAACTCACGTAACGCTGCTTGTTCCAGTTCCTCACCATCATCAACACCTCCTTGTGGCATCTGCCAGTAAGAATCGCTATCAAAGCGTTTTCCAATAAAGGCATGTCCTTGTCTGTTAAATAGCATTATGCCAACACAAGGACGGTACTTATCTTTCTGCTCAACCACGAGTACGCTCTGTTTTTAAATGATTTGTTACAGAAGTTTTAATTAATTTTCCATTTTTTTCTTTCTTCATCTCTTCAACAATTTTCTTTGCAACTTCCTTTGCACTCAAGTTCGAGTTATCAATTTCAAGCGAACCCTCAGGTATAAATAGCCTTTTCCCTTCAATTTTCTTTATAGCAAAATCCGGATCAGTAATTTTATTTTCCTGATATCTCTCTTCTGATTGGACACGTCTTACTAGTTTTTCATTATTACAATGTAATACTACAGAAAAAATTTCCATGTCCATTTTTTTACTTAAATTTACCACTGAGTTATATAATCTTTGGTCATAGGGATCACCCTCTATCAATTCATTTGTAAATATATAATGTTTTGATTTTACGTAGTGTTTTTCCAGTATTGCTAATACATTTTCCCTAACTGCAAAAATTTTTTCCCATAGGTCATCTGGAACTTCAGCGTTTTGTAATTTAACAATATCAAATATAATATTATTGAATAGATTATTGCTTACTATTACTGCACCAATGATTTTACACAGTTCCTTTGCAGTAGTAAACTTACCACTGCCTGGAAAGCCGATTAAGTAGATGAGAGTCTTGCCCATAATGAATACTAGTAAAAAGCTATTTTCAATTATATAAAAAGTATATACATTGTACATGCTAAAAACATGATGATAAAATAGATGCAGGTAATACCTTTAACAAGTAGTTGCGTTGAAAATAGTTCATATTTAGAAATTTTGAGTATATAATTATAAATGAATCATATAACCTGTAAATAATGCTTAGCGATATGAAATCGATAAGAAGTACAATTGAAGAGATAATAGATCAAAATAAAGGTCATGATATAGTAACTTTTGATGTGCAGAATAAAACCGTTATTGCAAAATATATGATTATTGCATCTGGTGATTCAAGCCGTCACGTTAAAGCTTTAGCTGAGCACGTAATAAAAAGCCTCAAGCCACATGATAAAATAGATGTAGAAGGTATGGATGAAGGCAATTGGGTGGTTTTGAATTTTCAAGGCATAATGGTTCACATATTCAGGCCGGAAGTAAGGGAGTATTATAAAATAGAAGAGTTATGGAATTGATTATCCAGATAGCTGGTACACAATTGCACAAACGTTGTAATTTTGAAGGCAACTCCTGCACAGGTAGTGGTGTCATGAAAGTAGCTGACACTGGAATCCAGTTTTTCATGCAATTTCATCGAAAACGTTGTATAGTGTGCTTGTTTATAATTAAGTTCCAGTGTCTGGGCACTGGCTTCTCTATTAGGGTTACCTTCGGCATTAATGACAGGATAGACTGGGGTTTATAAAATGAAACACGCATCTGAATTTTTAAATTTCATCCAAGAAAGAGGGTACCTATACCAATGCACAAACATTGAAGGACTAGATCAATTATTATTGCAGAGCAATTATATAGTTGCATACATTGGGTTTGATTGCACAGCACCAAGTCTTCATGCTGGTCACCTAATTCAGATTATGATGCTCTGTCACCTACAAAAATTTGGTTATAAGCCGATAGTCTTACTTGGAGGTGGCACAACAAAAATTGGTGACCCATCCTTCAAAGATAAAGCAAGAAGCATCTTGCCTGTAGAGAACATCAATCAAAATACATCCAGTATAAGGAGAATATTAGAGAAAATGGTGTCTTTTAATGACAGCAAGACTGGTGCAATGATAGTAAATAACGCAGATTGGTTGGATAACATAAAATACATAGATTTTTTGCGTGATATAGGAGCTTATTTTTCTGTAAATCGTATGCTAAGTTTTGATAGTGTGAAAACCAGGCTGGATAGAGAGCAAACCTTAAGCTTTCTGGAATTTAATTACATGCTATTGCAAGCTTACGACTTTATTGAATTAAACAAAAAATATGATTGTCGTCTGCAGATTGGAGGGTCAGACCAGTGGGGAAATATAGTAAACGGAATTGAACTTGGAAAAAAGTTGAATTTACCTGAGCTATTTGGCCTTACCATGCCTCTTTTATTAAATGCACAAGGAAAAAAAATGGGCAAAACTGAAAGTGGAGCAGTGTGGCTTGATGATAATATGCTAAAGCCTTACGACTACTGGCAATATTTTCGCAACGTTGATGATCAAGATGTTGGACGTTTTTTAAGATTGCTCACTGATGTGCCAATTGATGAGATTAGAAAATTAGAGTCTTTAAAGGATCAAGAAATAAATGAAGCAAAAAAGGTCTTGGCAACAGAAGTGACAAAAATATGTCATGGTGACAAAGAAGCGGAACTTGCACAATTTGCTGCAATTTCTGCTTTTGAGAATGAAGATAGCTCACTACTTCCTGATTACATCATAAAAAAAGAACAAGTTGCAAGCGGCATATCCTTAGTAGACCTACTACATGACACCGGTTTTGAACCTTCAAAAGGCGCTGCAAAGCGTTTAATACAGGGCAACGGATGCAAGATTAATGATAATGTTGTAAACAATATTGATCATGTAATAAATTTCGAAAGCTTTAAAGATCAGCCATTTATAAAATTATCTGCAGGAAAGAAACGCCATATAAAAGTTGTGGTAGATTAGGTCTCGAAGTAAGAAAACAAATTTTATACAAGTGAGAAATTAGATATGGAGCAAATTTTCAAAATTCGAGAATTATGTATAAAACAACTGGAAAGATAGTAGAAAGCGAAATTCTATTATATATAGCTAAAGTGGCTTAGGTTTACCTACAATTTGAAAAACAACAAATTCGTCATTCCGCTACTCATTAGCGGAATCTATACCGCGAATGAATCCATAACTGTACGGACATTGCAATTTTGGCCTACCAGGAGGGCAATGCCTCTTATCCAAGTACCCTCTTCTTGTCATCCCAGTGCTTGACACTGGGATGGCTTTGTTGCATCGCTACTTATGAAAGGCTAACTATAGTTAGGATTATAAGCAACCTATTGAAAATCTTGTTTTTTTGCAATCAATCTGATCAAATTTAAGAATAGTATAGCATTTCTCATAATAGTCCGAACAGGTCATAGGAAGGCAG
>NZ_QESS01000002.1:25972-62058 GCF_009012935.1 Wolbachia endosymbiont of Nasonia oneida
TGGTTCGTTTTTTACCATTCCTTCCTTAACTTAATGGCAGTGAAGAATTTATGAAGTGGCTAATGGGTCATATCAAATGACTTTAAAGTGGAATGCTCAAGGAAAAGAATGTAATATTAAAATTAATATTCATGATAATGGCTCCGTAGAACTTATTGAGGGTAATGGTGTTACTATGGAGCAATTAGCTGCACATAAAGAAGTAAAAGTAGGAAGGCAATATGAAGCAAAGCCTTTACATGAAGTGTTAGCATCACAATTGCCACAAACACAATTACAACAAAGCTCTGAAGAAGTAAAATTTTTGGAGCAGCATTCAACAAATGTAGAAGACTTGAGCGGCGCATCACAAAAGCATCAAGCTCCTGCTGCTTCAAAATAGGTAAAGTAGTGAAAATTCAGTATAAGTTGCTTGCATCTGCAAGTAACTTATACTCTTATAATGAGCAACATAATACTACCAAGAAATTTCTACGGGCGGCCGACCTTAACTGTAGCTGGAGAGTTATTGGGAAAAGTCCTCAAATTTTCTAACTTTAGTGGAATAATAACCGAAGTTGAAGCCTATATAGGAATGAATGACCCAGCTTGTCACGCGGCAAGAGGCTATACTAACCGAACCTCAGTAATGTTTGGTATGCCGGGGTTTTCATACGTGTATTTTATATATGGAATGTATTACTGTTTAAATATTGTAACAGAAACAGAAGGGTTCCCAGCAGCAGTGTTAATACGGGGATTAAAGCTTATTGAACCACTTGAAGCAAATTTAGGTGGACCAGGAATATTGTGCAAAAGATTAAATATTACAAAAGAACATAACAAACAGGACCTTACTATAAGCCACGAATTTTGTGTTTATGAATCCCACCTCAAACCAGATTATATTTGCACTCCGAGAATCGGAATTAGTAAAGGCCAAGAGAAATTTTGGCGGTTTAAGATTTTCTAAACTTAAGACCTTGCGTAGACTATTTGCCAATCGGATAATCACCAGTGAAACAAGCATCACAATATTGTGGTATAGCATTGTTACGCACCTCTCCTTTAACAGCCTGATATAGTCCATCAATACTCAAGAAGGCTAGGCTATCTACTCCTATAATTTCCTTAATTTCCTTTACAGATTTATTTGCAGCAATTAAATCTTTGCACTCTGGCGTATCTATTCCATAAAAACAAGAATGCTTAATTGGTGGGCTTGAAATTTTGAGGTGAATCTCTTTTACTCCTGCATCCTTTAGCATAACTATTATATTTGTTAACGTACTACCACGCACTATACTATCATCTATTAAAATTATGTTTTTACCTTTCAAAGTGTGCTTATTAGCATTGAATTTTAATTTTATTCTAACTTTACGTACTTCAGCGGTTGGTTGTATAAAAGTTCTTCCTATGTAATGATTACGAATTATTCCCAGTTCCATAGGTAATCCTGAATGCTTTGCATATCCAATAGCTGCAGGTATTCCAGAATCAGGTATTGGTACAACCATATCTACATTGTTTTTTGGTGGGCTCTCTTCTGCAAGTATTCTTCCTATTTCTTTTCTTGTATCGTATATAGACCTATTCTCCATTATGCTGTCTGGTCTTGAAAAATAAACGTATTCAAAAATACAAAAACTTGATTTTTGCTGTGGGAAAGGAAACATTGAGGCTAGCTTACTACCCGAACTGATGGTAACTAATTCGCCTGGTTCTATTTCTCTAACAAACTCTGCATTTATTATATCAAGAGCACAAGTTTCAGATGCAAGAACGTAAGAACCGTTTAACTTTCCTAAAACAAGAGGCCTGATTCCAGACGGATCACGTACTCCAATAACTACTTCTTGATTGATTGCCACAAAAGAATAAGCACCTTGTATTTGCTTTAATGCATATATAAAACTCTCTAAGAAGCTATCTTTTTCACCGCTTGCTGTCAGATGCACTACTACTTCTGTATCAATATCTGACTGAAAAACGCACTCTTGTTTAATTAATTGTTTGCGTATCGGAGAAATATTAATTAAATTACCATTATGTGCTATGGCAAAATCCCCAAATTTGCCACTTTTGCCAAACATGGGCTGCACTCCAAATTTACTACCACTTGTTGAGTATCGAACATGACCTATTGCACAATCCCCAGGTAAGGATTTCTTTATTTCATCTATATCATCAAATACGCTGCTCACTTGACCTTGAAAGTGATAAGAGTGCAGCTTATCGTTGTTACTGGTTACTACGCCAAAAGACTCTTGACCTCTATGCTGCAAAGCGTGGAGAGCAAGTATAGAGTTAAAAGCAGCACTTTGGTTGCAACTTATGCCAAATACCCCACATTCCTCACGCATTTCATCTAGCATAAAAACTATTAAGTAAAGTTTAATTTTACTTTAGCATAGGTAAAATACAAGCATTTTGTTGTTCATCTGCTTTTATTGCCAGCAATAATCCTATGCATATCAAGCTTGCAGCAGTTGTACTTCCTCCATAGGAAAGAAATGGCAGTGGATCGCCTATCACAGGCAAGAGGCCTATTGACATTCCAATGTTTACAAAAAAATGAGCGCTAAAAAAGGCGAAAATGCCGATAGATACCGACTTAGAAAAATAATTTTTCGACCTATAAGCGATAGAGAAAATTACTCCAAGTAATGAGGTATAAAGCAAAATTAAAGCCATGCTACCTAAAAAGCCCCATTCCTCACTCAGCACTGCAAAAGCAAAATCTGTACGTTTCTCCGGCAAAAATCCAAGTTGAGTTTGACTTCCGTTAACAAAGCCCTTACCAAGCAAACCTCCTGAACCAATAGCTATTTGAGATTGCTGCGCATTATAACCTATTCCAAGTGGATCCACTGATGAATCCAAAAATGACAATATCCTTTGCTTGTGATAAGGACGTAAAAAAGGCCAAATAGCCGGTACTGCAAAAATGCCAAGAGTTCCACATATTACTGAATGAGATCTTTTTATTATTGTTGTGAATATAATTGATATCCCTATAAATAACATTATCATAGCTGTGCCTAAATTAGGTTGCTTTAACACCAAGAACACGGGTAAGAAAATAATTATAAGTGCCTTAAGCAATCTTTTAAATTCCATCATTTTATACATACTCTGCTTATCAAAATAGCGAGCAAGCGCAAGTATTAAGCCTACTTTTGCAAATTCTGATGGTTGCAAACTAATTGATCCAATTCTTATCCACCTTGTTGCACCCATTATGTGTGAGCCAAAAAAATTTACTGCTAATAGTGAAATCGCTGCTGCTATATAAAAAAAGTAGGCGTACTTCAAATAAAAATCTAGCTCTATGAATGACATAGCTATAGCGAGTAGGAAAAAGAAGGAAAATATGACCAGTTGGTGAATCGCAAATGGCACCCACTTTCCTCCAGCAGAAGAGTATTGAACAACAATGCCAACGCAAAACAGCGCTATCACGTTAATGACTAATAACCAATGAATCTTCTTCAGCCTACCCACAATAAAGACCTTATAACCTTAAAGTATAGTAAAATATGAAACAAAGATAAAAATCAAAAAACCAACTTCTCAACTACTAACCGAATTGGAGTGCTATATATTCCAGTTACTACTGTTAAAGCTGCCATAAACAATAGACAGAAAAGCATAGGAAATGGCACATCATTAATTTTGCCTAGTGTCATTCTAGTGCGTGACGTTGCATCATTTTCAAAATACATTTTCTCTACCATCTTCCACATGTATATTAGTGCAAGAAAAGAACCGGCAGCAAAAGCTATCAGGGAAATCCACGCGCGAGATTCGATAATTGCTTTCATTATATACCACTTGCTTACAAAGCCATTTGTTAAAGGCACACCGATTAATGCTAAACTGAGTAGAGTGAACGCAAGTGCTGTATAAGGCATTGATTTCTTGAGTCCCGATAAATTCTCTATTTTTGTTGTATCAAATTTGTAAGAAATACATCCTGCAGCCATAAATAAAGATGTTTTTATTATGCTGTGGTTTACTATGTGAAGAATTGCTGCAAATACACCTGTTTTTGAGTTAAAACTCAGTGCTAAAATTATATAACCAATTTGGCTAATACTAGAGTGAGCAAGCAGTCTTTTTATGTCTTTTGCGGTTATTGCAAATATCGACCCAAATACAATAGCGCAAAGTGCGAGGATAATTATCACATTGTCCAGTAGCGGCTTAAACAAGAAAAAATTTTGATGAAAAACAGTATAAAAGATTCTGATGAAAACATATATCATCACTTTTGTCACTGTGCCTGAAAAGAATATGCTAATGAAACTTGGCGCCTCACTATATGCATTAACCAGCCACCTGCTTAATGGAAACAGTGCCATTTTGATTGAGAGACCAACAAAAATGAACAACGTGCCAAGTTTTATGATGTTGTTATCGTATAATGGAACTATTCTTTCAGCCATGTCAGACATATTGAGCGTTCCAGTCATTGAATACAAGAGCCCGATGCCAAATAAATAAAATGTTGCACCTATTGTTCCACTAATTAGATATTCAAATGCTGCAACCAAGGCTTTTTTATCCCTTCCCATTGAAACTAATACATAAGAAGAAAGAGATGAAATTTCCAAGAAAACGTAAAGGTTAAATATGTCGTTTGTTACTAGAATCCCGAGCAGTCCGCTTAAGCACAGTAGAAATAGAGAGTAAAAACCAGTGATTTTGTTTTTGCTAATCTCTTTTTCGTTAATATAAAAGCTATAAAGCACACTAATCAGCGCTATAAAATTCACTAGGGTTAGAATTAAGGAATTTAACACGTCGATTCTTAACTCTATTCCATACGGAGGAGCCCAATTTCCAAGGTGATAAGTTATAATTTCACCTTTATATGTTTTAATGAGTAGTATTGATGAAATGATAAGAGTGATTGTTGTTGCAATAAAAGAAATAAACCAAGATACCTTGTGTTTCTTGGCAAGAAAGCAAAACATTGATGCAATTATTGGGATAATAACTTGTAAGATTGGTAATTGCATTAAATTGTTGTTAATATATCGTTAAAGTATTAGTATATATAATACTTTTTGTTTTAATACCCTTATGTTATCTAAAATTTGTAATGCAATAAAACGCCTATTACGAAGAGAAGATAAATTTGTAGGAAGAGATGAAAATGGAAATTCTTACTATGAATCAAGTAAAGGAAAAAGGTGGGTTATGTATAGCAGTGTTTCTGAGCCTACAACAGTGCCTCCGGAATGGCATATATGGCTTCACTATACTGATAATGTAGTACCAGTTAATAATAAAAAAAGAAAAGTAAAACATACTCCTAATTTAACGGGTACAAAAGATGCATACTATCCAAACCAAAAAGTGAAAAATTACTATAAAAGCTGGAGTCCTGATAACTAAAGATGCGAAGGTCAAATATACTTGAAATAACCGCTGGATTATTTGTATTAATTTTTACTATTTTTCTGATTTTCTTTGCTATTGATAAGCTATCTTACATAAAGAAAAACTATAAGGATTGCTATAAAATATATGGTCTTTTTGCTAACGCTAACGGTATAGGAGTTGGTGATAGTGTCAAGATCTCTGGTGTAGATGTTGGAAGCATAACTGGTGTATCACTTGACAAAGCTACCTACGTAGCACGAATCGATATGTGTATAAGCAAAGACATAAAATTGCCAATTGATAGTTCAGCTCTGATCACTAGCAGTGGAGTTGTTGGCAGTAAATTTGTTAATATATCACCTGGATCAGATATTAAACTAATCTTGCATGGTGGTAAAATAGAGTATACTCAAGCTGAAGCAAACATGGGTGGAATAATGGACAGAATTCTTGGTATGTTTACGAAGTGAAAATGGCAGGATTCCAAGTGTACCCGTTCAGGTGAAGCCTCCTGTAGTTCTAAAGTATTTAAGGAGTTTGCCTTATTTCTTGCCTTTTCTACCGCTTGCTTTGGGGTTTATAGTATAGAAAGTGCCTTAACAGTTGCAGTGCATGTCTATTAATGATAAAATGAAGATTAATTCATTTTGATATTATGATTGGTTTACTGTTTGCCGTACTATTGTTCCTCTGTGGTAGTGATGCACTTGCAAAACAGGAGCCACGTTCAATAGCTGGAGATAATCACATAAAGGTAATAAATTATAACCCACAGGCTATACATAAGTATACGGGTTTTTATGGTTATCAGTCCAGTATATTGTTTGAACCAGGGGAGATAATACAAAACCTTTCAATGGGTGATTCAACTGGTTGGCAACTTCTTCCTCAAGGTAACAGATTGTTTATTAAGCCCATAGATGATATTGCTGATACTAATGCAACTATAATTACCAATAAAAGAGTTTATTACTTTGAACTTCATGCTGAAGAAGCAACTGGACTAGATGATCCAAGATTAGCATATGAAGTAAGGTTTCTTTATCCACTATTTAGCAGTGATGAGATTTACACAACAAATAACGGTGATATCTTCGAACAAGCTAGTCATACCATTATTCCTGATATCAATGATATTGAAGTTGTAAAGAAGGGATTAAATTTTAATTATTCCATCTCGCACGTCAAAGGTAGTCAGTCAATAATACCAATTAAGGTTTTTGATGACGGAAAATTTACATATCTACAATTCAATAAAATAAACTCTGATTTTCCGGCAGTTTTTATGGTTGATTCTGCAGGATATGAGTCTTTAGTAAATTTCCGTACAGTTGATAACTACCTGATAATCGAAAGGGTAAGTTCAGTGTTTACCTTAAGGAATGGATCGAGTACAGTTTGCCTATTTAATGAAACCATACCTTTCAAAAAAGGGTAAAGGCTATAATGCCCGAGATATGGGTGCAAAATTTTTTCTATGATGTTCTGTAATTCCATAAAGGCCAATAGCGTTAAGGTGCTCTTTTGTCCCATATCCTTTATTTTTATACCAATTATATTCAGGATGCTTATTGTGCAATTCTTGCATAAGCCGATCTCTCGTAACTTTTGCAACGATTGAAGCTGCTGCAATTGATGTACTCAAATTATCACCATTTACTATGGATTTCACTTGCCATTTCACTTCAGGTGGTTGATTACCATCAACTAGCACATAATCTAATTCTAGGTCCAAGTCTATCAACGCACGTTTCATTGAAAGTTTTGTTGCTTGCAAGATATTGTATGAATTTATTTCTTCTACGCTTGCCATTCCTATACCAAATTTTGCAACGGATATTATTTTTTCATATAGGACTTGCCTACATTGAGGAGTCAACTTTTTCGAGTCGTTGATTCCATCAATAATTGTATTTCTATCAATAAACACTACGGCTGCGGATATTACTGGACCAGCTAGCGGACCTCTTCCAACTTCATCCACTCCTGCTATCACTCCTGATAATTTATTTTCTAATGTAAAGTCTGGGTATTTCATAGGTTTTTATAATAAGAAAGTTATAGTAAAAACTGAACAGATAATAGAAATTATCCAAAATTTCATAACGATTGCATTTTCTGACCATCCCTTCTTCTCAAAGTGATGATGTATTGGTGCCATAAGAAAAACTCTTTTTCCTTCTCCATATTTAAACTTTGTATATTTAAAATATGATATCTGAATAATAACAGATAGAGTCTCTATTACAAAGATTATTCCAATAATGGCAAAAAGCATTTCTCTTTTAATTAGGACACTAGTTAACCCTAAAGCCGCACCTACCGACAAGCTACCAACATCACCCATAAATATTTTTGCTGGATGTGTGTTAAACCACAAGAAACTTAGAATAGCTCCTATAAATGCAATGCAGAATAAAGTAATATTCATATCTGCCTGAGTTATATATGCAATTAGCCCCAAAAAAGCAAAGGAAGTGATAACTTGAGTTGCAGCAAGGCCATCCAAACCATCTGTGAGATTCACAGCATTAGAAGAGCCGACAATTACAAACGCAGCAAACGGAACATATAGATAGCCAAAATCTATTATTACTCCTTTAAATAGGGACGTTTTTGTAAAACATTCAGCAGAGTATAGCTTAAGTATAAACACACCAACCAGAGCAACAATAAACTGAATAAGTATTTTGGTTTTTGCACTTAAACCTCGATAGTGATTTGTCTTCAATTTTAAATAATCATCAATAAATCCAAGTAGAGCAAAAAATAGAGTTATCAATATCAGCAGCAAAATTTCTGGTGTTAACTGAGCCCAGAGTAAAATTGGTAATAAAGAAGAAATCAGTATTATTATTCCGCCCATAGGTGGTACATTCTTTTTTGTTATTAAATGACTTTCTGGTCCACATGATCTAATTGGTTGCCCATCTTTGCTTATTTTTTTTAGAAGCTTTATAAAATAGGGAAAAAGAATAAACCCAAAAACAAATGAGGTAAAAAATACTTTTGTAGCTAAGATCATCTGCTTACTTAAATTGACTAAGTGTCATACCACCTATAGCTAATAAAGTCAACTTCTGTCATCCTATAGCCTGACCCACAACTGTACGAACATTGTGATTTGGGCCCATCAGTAGGGTGTCATCCCAGTCTGGAATCCACAACTGTACGAACGTTGTAGTTTGGACCACCAGTGGGGTGTCATCCCAGTGCCCAGACACTGGTTCTATGCAACTTAATTAAAAACGTTTGTTTTAGTGTAAGACAATTACCTTTAGCTTATCAGCTCAGTTATAAGCAAAATTTCTGGATTCCAGACTGGAATGACACCATTTGCTGTGCAATTTACCTTCAAAAATGAATGTTCGTACAGTTGTGAACCTGTGGCAGGTATTACATAAGAGCATTTCCCTCTTCTAAATTAAAACGCACTTTTGCCTCCTTTGCAGTCTATACTTTAGATGTATTTAATTTACAAATACTAATTATTTATTAATAATGGTGATATGTAAATATAGTTATAAAATAATTGTTACACTTGAATTCCTTCCTGGTTTCTGTTGTTATCAGAACATTTAAAACACTTTAAGAAAGCTGCTTAGTTAAATTAACTTAGACAAGTAAATAGCAGTTTTGCAGCCTGTTTTTATGAATGATGATAAAATGTTGTAGCCAAATGCGCTTTCAGCATTGTGCTGAATTGCAATATCTTTGTGCTCTAACTCCTCGTCGCGAAATTTACTTATAGTTTCTCTTAATTCCCCATCTTCTAAATGTGAAACTTGCTCTTTGTAGTGCTCCCCGATAACTTCTTCAACTGCAGCAGTGCAAGCCATAGCAGCTTTTTTGCCCATAATGGCAGTTGCAACGCCAAGCGACACTCCTAAAACACGCCAAACAGGCAACAAAACAGTAGGACGAACTTTTTGCTCTTTGATTTTCTCATTAAAATAGTGAAAATGCTTTTTTTCCTGCTCTTCCATTTCAATTATTTCATTGATTATAGAAGATTTCTTAAGAATAAATTTTTGACCAGAATAAATGCAAATAGCTCCATATTCTCCAGCGTGATCTACTCTAATTGCCTGTTGCAAGAACTGATTGTTGCTGTACCTTAAATTATTTAGATTTCTTTCTTTCTCCACAATACACCTTACCTGATACGAACAGAGCTACTATGAGATAAATTAGATTCCATGTTGCTAAGGAAACACCTAGAACGTAATGAGGTCTGTCACAAGATGGAGAGTAATTAGGATTTAGTAGATTATTTCTGAGCTCTTCTATACTAACGTTACCACTTGCTTGCTCTGTACAACCTAAAACATCATGAAATAAGTGGAGTTCAAGACCTATATGATAAAAAGATATTACTGCACCTATGAGGTAGCTGCAAAACATTGCATAGATTAGAATTTTGTTGTCTTTAAGCATGCACGCTACTGCAAGTAATCCGGCGATATAGTAAACTATTCGCTCGTATGTACATAACTTGCATGGCAGCATGTTGAAAAAATATTCTAGCACATATGCAAAAATTAGAGCAGCGGCACTCGACAGCAGAAAGATTGCAGGAATTCTGGAATTATTACACATAACTTTAAGTAAATTATCCCTGAAAGTATAAAGCAGAGTATTCATTTTACATAGGGATTTTTATTTTTTTTCAAAAGCAATCTAACTGGCACACCGTCTGCAAAGAAATTTTTTCTGAGATCGTTAATTAAATAGCGTTTGTAACTTTCATCAACACTTTCAGGTATGTTACATATCAAAGAAAAAGCTGGAGGTTTAGTACCAATTTGAGCGATATACTTCATTTTAACTGCTTTGCCTTTTACAAGAGGGTGAGAATGTTTTCCTACAGCATCTATGAGCCACTTATTCAGTTTTGCAGTGCTGATCTTCTTGTTCAAGGATTCACTCACTTCAAGACACTTATCTATCACATCACCGCAGCGCATGCCTTTTAACGCAGAAATTGTTATAGTTGGCACTTCCAAGAATAACCTGGTTACTTCCTGTTGTTTGACAAATTTTATTAACCTGCTTCTGTCATCCTTACCTATTAAATCCCACTTATTTAAAACAACAATAATCCCTTTCCCTCCCTTAATTGCAGCTTCACCAATTGATAAATCCTGCTGCTCAATACCAACTAGGGAGTCTAGCATTAAAACTACCACATGAGAGCGCTTGATTGATTCCATGCTTTTCTCAACAAATCTTGATTCTAAGCCATCTACAACATTCGCCTTTCTGCGGATTCCGGCAGTGTCAATTAGAGTAATTAACTCTCCATCATGATCATATGTAATATCCACAGAATCACGTGTGGTACCTGGCTCTGAACTTGTTATTAGTCTGTTTTCTGCAAGTAAACCATTTAAAAAAGTTGATTTTCCAACATTCGGACGTCCGATGATCGCGATCCTCAGCCTACTCAGTTCATTGTTAGGTAACTCAGTGTTCTCGTTAAAATTTTCAATAACACCAGCTAATGCATCATAAAGATCAACCATGCCAAGATTATGCTCGGCAGAGATATACACCGGGCCAAGAAAATCAAAAAACTGCAAATAATCAACATTTTCGGATTTATGACTCTCGCATTTATTTGCTATCAGTATCACAGGTTTATTTATTTTTCTCTTCAGCCACTTTGCAAACTCTTTATTTCGCTCATTTTGCACTTTTGCGTCAACAAGAAAGAAAATTATGTTTGAACTGGATAAAGAAAACTCTATTTGCTCAATAACTTGCAGTGAAAAACTAGTTTGGTCGTTCCATCCTCCTGTATCTATAACTTTAAACTCCAAATCGCTAATTCTCCCCATTCCCTCTCGCCTATCCCTTGTCACTCCTGGAATGTTACTCACTACTGCTGCTTTTCTTCCTACTAATCTGTTGAATAGGGTCGATTTTCCAGCATTTGGTAGGCCTACTATGGCGATTTTTAGCATAATTCAAGGGCATGTTCTATATGAAGTAAATTATAACCGAAACTTTTCAATTTAACTATTGACTTCGTAGATTATATAAGCATACTACAGTTAGAATTTTTTTATTTCGTTATGTAAAATATGAGGTAGTTATGCTAGTGTCAGAGCAAATAGAGAGTGTAGATAGAGAAGAATTAAAGCAACAAAATCATATACATAAAGATACAGAGTGTTCGGAAGAGACGACAATATATGGGCATATTAATCAACATATGGAAAAAAACATCTCAAATACATTGCATGAAATATATGATGCTCTTATGTCATATAACGAATCGGAACAGTCAATGACGTCAACTTAAGAACTTTCATTAGCAAACTCTCCTAAAGACATGATGGCGTTTAGGCTTATCTACTTTATTGCGGCTGTCCCGGTCGGATTTTAACTTTAGCGCGTATACTTAAAAAGGGCTTGAAAGTTTTTTGGCGCAATAAGTACCTGATAGAGTTTCTGCCTCATTACACCAAATAAAATTGAAAAATTTAAACGATACTCAGTAATTTGATCTGGGTTCCAAGGCCATTGTGCATCACACATATGAAGCGATAATATATTGCACATGACCAAGTTTGCCCAAAATTCTTGTAATACAGCCTCTCCAGAAAAATTCTCTAACTCTGCTCCTACTTTGAGTCGTTTATAGCACTCCTCTATGTGCCACCTTAACACATAAGCTTTGCTCCAAAGTCTCGGTCAAAAACTCTGTTTCTCAGTTGGCTAATGTCAGCACTATAACTCTTACTTTCTGTCCTTTCATTTTATTTTTTAGCTTTTCATTTTCTAATATAAAATCAAAATCTAATTCGCCAGCGTTCCCATAGCTTACTATAATTTCTTTTTTGCAAGCGAAAAATAAAATCTACTTCCAAATCATAATGCTGCTGAATGAATTTTACTGAAGACGATCATAGATAAATAATAATTTCTCTTGATTTAATAAACGCATTTGAGTGATAACTTCGGGTAATTGCTCTGCCGCCAACGTTTGTTCACCTATATTCCAAGCTGCAAGACGAGCACTACAAATCAGCGAAGTACACAAATCAACAAACAAATTGCCAATGGTGCCTGTTGTTCCATTTGGTTCAAACTCGGATACAATTTCCCCAGAGCTGGGTAATCTCATACCAGAACCATCTGCTGCAATAAGTCTATAGCCTCTCCAACTCAGGTTCATCCTGATAGGCTGTTTGGATGCTTAAATTCTTGAAAGCCTGTATGGCAAATCTTATATCTTGCTTTAGAAAAAGCTTGCTTTGAGGGTACATGTCAATGGCTCCATAAGTTCACATTCTATTCCCAAACTTTTTTTAACTAACTTTAAAATCATAGAAAATACTGTCGAAAAAGCTTGTTCGTGTAAAACTCAACACAATGGATTTTCTGAAAAGTTTTCGAGTATATTGCATTTTTAATTTGTAGAATAAGGTTTTTTCCTTTTTGCATGTTTCACCTAAAAAAGACACATTTTAAACTTTTTTGTTGCAATAAAATAGAAACAAAAGTGCTGTCCCTTGCACTCTTTGGATAATTTAATGATAAAAAATTTAGAGAGAAATTTTATACACTATCGCTGATATTTTTCCTTAAGTTGACGCCATTGCCTGAACACTTACCTAATGATGAAGCTATCGAAAACATAGCAAAGAGACTTCAAAAATCTATAGACGATGCAAAAAAGCACAAGGTCATGTTTAGTGTTGATGTATTCCAAGGAGAAAAAAGTCATCAATAATAGATTATTCGATACTGATCTTATACCACCTCATGGAGCAAGATAAAAATGTTACTGAGACTGGAAAAGAAAAACTACGGCCTCTTATGTTAGAAATGTTTAATCTAGTTTCAACAGGCACTGATGTGAGCCAAGAAGTTCGGAGATTATTGCCAGAAGATATACTGAAAGAACGCGGCGAATATTTGTCACGTCTAAAACAAATTGTAAGTGATAGTATTGAAAATGACAAAAAAAAAGAAATTGTAGTAGAAAGAGATAATAAATTTTATTGTGTACAGTGTCCAGAAGAAAGTGTTATAACTCCTGCAAAATTTCTGAGTAATCCAGAATTTCAAAATTTAGATGGAGCATTACAGATTGGAGAAGGTAACGTAATCCGAACACAAAATAGACAATATCGTGACATGAAGGGCAGATTCCAGATGACTTTTCCAATAAGCAACAGTGAAAAGATTGTGATGACCTTATCTTCTGAAAAAGCTGAGGGTTTTGGCAAAATAATGGTACACATGGATGATAAAAGTTGTGAAATATTCTCAAAGTACCTAAAAGAGCTAGAAAAAGAACCACATATAAGCAAGGTTGTTGAAGCTGCTAAAAGTTTTGTGCAAAACAAATCTCCTCTTTCTTCTGTAGACAATGCTAATGTTCAGCAGCTTCAGAGCAATGTCAAAAGTTTACAGAGTAGTGACCGAAATCGAGGTTGAAAAAGTTTTAATAATTGTTATACACATACACTGTTGCATATAGCAATAGTGTATGTGTATAGTTAGTAGGGTTTGTAAACTTAATAAAGTCTACAACTAATTTGAAAACTACTTTATTGTATGCAAGACTTTAAAATACTAGAAAATCTAAAAACCAAAGCACTAGAAGCTGAAAAAGGAGGCGGTTCTGACAGGATTACCAAACAACATGAAAAAGGGAAATTAACTGCTAGAGAAAGGCTCAGTATATTGCTCGATGAAAGTTCTTTTGCAGAATACGATAAATTCGTAAAACATCATGCAAATGATTTTGGCATGCAAAATGCTAATTTTTTAGGTGATGGAGTAGTGATTGGTCATGGCACTATTTATGGCAGAAAAGTTTTTGTTTATTCTCAGGATTTTACTGTCTTTGGTGGGTCACTTGGTGCGTCACATGCAAAAAAAATATGCAAAATTATGGATATGGCAATTAATGCCAGGGTTCCAATTATCGGACTAAATGACTCTGGTGGAGCCAGAATTCAGGAGGGAGTAAATTCTCTTGCTGGTTATGGAGAAATTTTTCAAAGAAACGTAAATGCATCAGGTGTTATACCACAAATTTCTTTAATTATGGGCCCATGTGCAGGAGGTGCAGTTTATTCCCCAGCATTAACTGACTTTACTTTCATGGTAAAGAATAGTTCATACATGTTTATAACCGGACCAGATGTAGTAAAAAAGGTTACCTACGAAGATGTAAGTTTCGAAGACCTCGGTGGAGCAAAAGTTCATACAAGCAAAACAGGAGTAGCGGATTTTGCATTCAATAATGATGTTGAAATGCTGCTAAAAATGCGTGAATTCTTTACTTTCTTACCAGCAAATAATCAAGAATCACCAAAATCTGCACCAATCTGTAATGATGTTAATGATATTGATGAATCCTTAAACACTCTAATTCCTACCAATCCTAATACTCCTTATGATATGTATGAACTCATTGAAAAAGTTTGTGATGAAAGGAATTTCTTTGAACTGAAACCTGATTTTGCTCGTAATATCATAACTGGTTTTGGTAGAATTGGAGGAAATACTGTCGGTATTGTTGCAAATCAACCTATGCACCTTGCAGGATGTTTGGATATTGATTCTTCAAGAAAAGCTGCGAGGTTTGTAAGGTTTTGTGACGCATTTAACATTCCGATCATCACACTTATTGATGTTCCAGGATTTTTGCCGGGTACAAATCAAGAATACAATAATATAATACAACACGGAGCGAAACTGCTTTACGCTTACGCTGAAGCGACCGTGCCGAAAATTAGCCTTATCACTAGAAAAGCGTATGGTGGTGCATACATTGTTATGAATTCGAAACATCTAAAAGGTGATATAAATTATGCCTGGCCAACTGCTGAAATAGCTGTGATGGGCCCTGAAAGTGCAGTTGAGATTATATTTCGACACGAAAAAGATCAGCAAACGTTAATTAAAGAATATAAAGAAAAATTTGCTAACCCATTTTTTGCTGCATCATATGGATACATTGATGACATTATAGTGCCAAGTAAAACAAGGTATCACTTTTGTAAAGCATTAGAGCTACTCAAAAACAAGAAGGTAGAAAGGATATGGAAAAAGCATGACAACTTACCTCTGTAACTTTCTTCTAAGCCTTGCTTACAAGTTATGCAATATTATAAGTATAATCAGTGTGCCGTTACCAAGACTCGAACTTGGGACCTCGTCATTACCAATGACGTACTCTACCACCTGAGCTACAACGGCAAGTTTATATATTATGATAATGAATAACACAAAAAAGAATAAGGAAAAAGAAGAGGAGAAAAAAAGATTAGCGAAAGCTTTAAAGCAAAATATTTTGAAAAGAAAAAAGCAGCAACAGAGTAGACAGAGAACCCTTTCAAAACTCGTTTGTGGTGAGGAATTTTTAGGAGAAAGCACCGCAGAATACTCGAATGTATTTGAGAACGACAAAATTACCATCAGAAACTTAAGTTTTGAAGGAGGTATCATGCCAGAACTACCGGAAGTGGAAGTAATCTCTAATTTTTTGCTTGATAAAATTAAAAACAAGCAAATCAGTAATGTTATAGTGAATAATTGGAATTTACGTGCCCCAATAACAAAAAATATTGATGATATGCTAAAGGGCAAAGTCATACGCAACATCAAGCGTAGAGGTAAGTATACCATCTGGAATACAGATGGTAGTGTGGCTGTAATCATACATCTTGGCATGAGCGGAAAGCTTATATATGCTGACCACGATCAAATGCGGAATAAGCATGATCACGTGGTATTTTTATTTTCTGACAATACTTCAATAATTTTTAATGACCCAAGAAGATTTGGATTAGTTATCGTTTTAAATAAAGAACAAGAAACGGATTTTTTTAGCGATTTTGGAATAGAGCCCCTCACGGATGAATTCAGTGGAGACTATTTACAGGAGTTGCTGAAAAACAAAAAAGTGAATATCAAATCAGCGTTAATGGACAATAAATCAATAGTTGGCGTAGGCAACATATATGCTTCTGAGAGCTTGTTTAGAGCCTGTATATCACCACTCAGGTCAGCAAAAAACTTGACCTATAGAGAGTGCGAAAAACTTGCTGCTGAAATAAAAAATACTCTGAGTGATGCAATTGCTGCAGGCGGTTCAACACTGAAAGATTATGCACAGCCATCTGGATCTGCTGGATACTTTCAAAATAACTTTTACGTATATGGTAAAGTTCAAAAACCTTGCAAGATTTGCAATAATATCATAACACTTATACGACAAAATGGCCGTAGCACTTATTTTTGCAACGCGTGCCAGAATTAAGATTTTATTTTTTGATATGATATTTTCACTTGAAAAAGATCCATTTGATTTGTTTTCAAAGTGGTACAAAGCAGTACTTAATTCTCCGTGTGAACAACCAGCTGCAATGACGCTAGCAACTTGTAGCAAAGACTGTATTCCATCTGCAAGAGTGGTATTACTAAAGGAATATAGCAAAGAAGGTTTTGTGTTTTTCACTAACGTAAACAGTAAAAAAGGGAAAGAATTGACTGAGAACCCCAAAGCTGCGTTAGTGTTTCATTGGATAGAATTTGCTAGGCAAGTGCGAATTGAAGGAGAGGTTAAACTTCTAAACGATGAAAGAACTGACAAATACTTCTCTTCTCGAGCGCTGGGTAGTCAAATTAGCGCATGGTGCTCAAAACAATCGAGCATTCTGAAAGATTGGCAAGATTTTGAGCAAGCTATAAAATTGAAGGAAAAAGAATTTCACAATACACAAGTTTCTCGTCCTGATTTTTGGGTGGGATTTTGCGTAATCCCAAAAGTAATTGAATTTTGGCAAGAAGGTGAATATAGGAAGCATATTAGATTTAGATACACTCTTGTTGAGGGAAGCGATTGGAAAGTGGAACAACTATATCCTTAAAAATGGTTGCGGGAGTAGGATTTGAACCTACGACCTTCAGGTTATGAGCCTGACGAGCTACCGAGCTGCTCCATCCCGCGTCGTTGCTTATTTAGTTATTATACGTACAATAATGGAAAATAAAAGGATAAAATTACATTATGGTGTATATTTTGTGTATTTATTAACTTTTCTTGACATAATAGTTAATTATATACGTCATAACCTACGCAATGAAAAATATAACTTGATACTGTGGTTTCCTGTTCTTCAGTGTGCAGGAATTTTAACATATTTTTCCCTAAGTTTTGAACCAAGCTGCATATCTATTTTTCTTTTGCTTTTACCCACACTAATTTTGATTGCAATATTATGCATTGCTTTAATTGCAGTGCTCATAGGATTCACAGCCAGTAAATTAAGAACAGCTTTAGTTGATACTCAAATTCTTGATAAAGAGAGGTATGTAAAAAATATCGTTGCCACAGTGAAGGATATTAACGACAGGGGCTCATACAAACAATTTCTGCTTTCTATTACAAAGCCTTCCACCATTCCAGAATCCTCCTCTGTCATCCCAGTGCCCCCTTCTGTCATCCCAGCGCCCTCTTCTGTCATCCCAGTACTTGACACTGGGATCCAGAAAAAAAAGATATGGATTCCAGCGTCACGCGCTGGAATGACACCGGATAGAGCTCTAGATAACATCAGAATATCAGTTAGAACCAAAGTGGAAAAAGGCATTAAAATAGGCGATCAAGTAAAATTATCAGCAAAACTCTTCCCTCTAAAGATTGCGCCTTCGGAGTATGCATACGATTTTGCAAGAATAGCATATTACCAGAAAATAAGTGCAACAGGTTTTGCAACAAGCAAAATAGCTTTGCACAAAAAGGCTGAAGCAAGGAAATTTCAAGAATATATAGAATCTTTCCGTCAATACATTTATGAAAACCTGCAGCAAAATATCAAAAAACCACATGCGGATATAATCTCTGCATTACTGATCGGTAAAAAAGATGGCATAGATCAAAAAACTATGGACGCGATACGAGATTCAGGTATAGCACATTTGTTTGCCATATCTGGTTTGCATTTATCATTTGTTGCTGGCCTGTTTTTTGTAGTGTTTCGTAATTTATTTGCAACATCTGAAACTTTGACTCTTAAGTATAATACCAAGAAAATATCTGCATTCCTTACTATCTTGCCAACCACGTTTTATTTGTTGATTACCGGTATGCAAATTTCTGCTCAGCGTGCCTACATCATGGTGATTTTAGTACTTGTTGCAATAATGATAGAGAGAAAATATCGAGGGTTAATAGCAATTGCGTTTGCCGCTTCAGTGATACTTATCATAGAACCAGAAGCAATTTTAAAGCCTGGCTTTCAGATGTCATTTTCTGCTGTTTTGGCACTGGTTGCCAGTTATCAAATTAATGCTAATAAATTATTCAAAATAAAAATAATGAAATATTTTGTGTCGATAATGATCAGCTCAGTAATAGCAAGTTTAGCAACTGTTCCGTATACGATATATAATTTTAATTATTTTTCAATTAGTGGCATTATCACAAATTTAGTTGCTATACCAATAGTTACATTAATTATTATTCCACTTGGAATAATTTATGTCTTATTGATTCCTTTAGGTATTGAATGGATTATAGCGCCATTTATAGAGCGCCCAATTGACAGCATTTTGTATATAACAAACGCTATCGCTAGTCTTCAGTATTTGGTTATTCCCATTCGTACTTTTCCTGCCTCATCAATTATTATAATAACATTTGGGTTATTGTGGCTGTGCTTGTGGGAAAGAAATTGGCGTTTTTTGGGATTTTTTTTTATTGTACTAGGTATTTGCTTTAGCGCTGCATATAAAACCCCCGACATCCTAATAAATGCTGATAATGTTGCTGCAAAGGAGAGTGATAACTTACTATATTCTCTCACTAGAAAAAGCAGAAATTTTGTTATCAAAACGTGGGCAAAGCAAAACGGACAGAACCAAATTTTGAATCATACAAAATATAGCAATCCAGATAAAAGACTAAAGTATGGCTGCATATATAATAAAGGAAATAATAAATTAGTGCTGCTAGCTTATAAAAAAGAAGATATTTCAGAAAATTGTGATAAAGTTGATTTAACAATTCAATTAAGTGAGTTTGACTATTCAGCTTGCAACGCTAAAATTATTAAACATGCTGATCTAGAAACGTATGGCACACATTCTGTTTGGTTAACAAATCGTTACGTAAAGATTAATACAGTGCGCTCCAATAGGCCTTGGCACATGTTGAAAAATTAAGAAACTTGATTTTAAGGTTTGGTTAATGTATACCTAAATAAGTTTAAACTAGAAAAATGTTATGGTTACAGACACTCAAGATCCTTTCAAAGACTATTTTGATTTTTTAGGATTTAGAAAACTTTCTGACCAGCCCAGTAGAATTTTGAGCTCTATAAGAAAGTATTCTGGTACTATATCGATAGCAAGTACCATTGCTACTCTTATAGCATTTACTGCCTTTTCTATTCAGCCTGTTACAGTAAGTATTGCTGGGTTTGCGTTCACGCCAGCACCTCTTGCCTTTATTCCTCTTATAGTTCTCTTATTTACTGCTGTTATAAACTTTATAAATACACAAAAAATAAAAGAGAATGAAATAGATAAAAAAATAGGAAACTATCAAGTTGATGAACAGTACAGCCAGATTGTTCAAGAAGCCGAAAAAATTGAAATTGTAACAAATTTAGATCGTAAGAGGAAAAAGCTTTCAATAGTTTTACCAAATTCTAAGACGCAGAGAGAAATACTAGAAGATATAGAAGCAGAAAATAGAAATAGGATTCTCTTGTTTACTGGATCATATGTATTTGGTACTATTATAGTAGTTTCAGCAATATCACAATCCATTAATGCTCCAATAATATTAATAGCTTTATTAGTCGCTATTCTTTTATGCATCATATCAACACTTAGCAATCTAATAAGTAATAGCGTGGATCATGAAAATCATACTATTAGAAAACACAGTTCTTTAGGTCTTCTATTTCCATACTGGTCTGGAAAGGGCATGGTTGTATCAGTAGTAGAAAATAAGCTTGGTAAAAGGGAAAATGAACTAATATCTCTAATGAAAAAACTACTTAGTCCGCTTTGCAACTCATTTGACAGTAACCTTAAAAAAGCTTGCGATTTACTTGATAATAGTCTTTTAAAGCCTGCAAATATTAACATTAAAGAAACGCTTGATCACCTAAAAAAAATCAGAGAAGACATCAAAAAAGATTTAGATTGGCTACATGCAGAAATTTCAGAAGTTTTAAACAACACTAAAGAATTGACAAAAAAAGCACATTCACTAGATATTGAAGGTACTTTTTCTAGGTTAGAGAATGCTATTAAAATTGCTGAAGATAAAATTGAACGATTTGAACCAAGCCGCTTTGTAGGCTGGCTTCAATCAACTACGCAGTCTAATAATAACGAGTTCCTTAGCATGCTAAAAAAGTTAAAAGAGGATACAGAAAAGGAAAAAACGGAATTGAAGAAGCAATTAAACGTAGTAAGGAATGAATTAGAAGAAATAAAAAAGAAGCAAGCTCAACCAAGTACGCCTGATTTAGAAGCTAACAATGGAAATAATACTAATAAATTATTAGTATTAGAAAATAAAGTCAAAGAACTACGTGACACAGTTAGAAAGTTAGAGCTGGAAGCAGAACAAAATAAGCTGCAGCAAAAGAAGGAAAAGTTAGAGCAAAAAAAATCTGAACAAGAAAAAACAGATGAATGGAAAGAAAAAATCAACGGCAAACCAAGTGACTTTCTATATTATTTATTAGAATCTATTAAGCTGGAAGAAAAAGATAATAAAGAAAAAAAGGTTGAGGCAACATTACGAGATTTTGATAATAAAGTTACAATCTACTGGAAAGATGGCTCTCAAACAATTTGCCATATTAAAAAACAAGGTGATCTGCAAATTGAGTCTAGTGCAACAATGTTTACAGACCCAAATGTTCAAGCAGCATGGGAAATGGCGCGGGGTAAATCACTATAGATCACTCAATAATAACCTTAAGTGTTAATAATGATAAAGAGAAATTAAGGTTAGACACCTATATAGCTGAAAAATGCAACATATCACGCAGTAAAGCTCAAAGATTGATACAAAATGAGCAGGTGAAATTACTTGGCATACCGATAATTAATAATGATCACATAGTAAAACCAGGTGAAGAGTATATAGTACATCTCGTTCAACCTGACATATCCACATCAATTGAGCCTAATTATGACATAAAACTTGATATCGTCTATGAAGATGAGGACATTATAGTTCTGAGTAAACAAAGTGGATTAACAGTGCACCCAGGTGCTGGGACAAACAATGATACGCTTTTGAACGCAGTTATCGCTCACCTTAATGTAAGACCAGGAATTGTTCATAGACTCGATAAAGATACTAGTGGGCTAATGGTAATTGCAAAAAATGAAGCAGCCCATAGTTTTTTGTCTGAATTGTTATCGAATCGCAAAATAAAGCGGGAATACTTAGCAGTAGTTTGGGGAACATTATCTTCTCAGCAAGGCACGATAAAAACTAACATTGCTCCCAAACGCGGTAATAAAGAAATGATGTGTGTAACAAAAATCACAGGCAAATTAGCAATCACTCACTATTTAGTGCAAAAAGTTATAGGACAAGTAAGCCTCGTTAAATGCACTTTAGAGACAGGCAGAACACACCAAATTCGAGTCCACATGAGCCACATAGGACATTCCATAGTTGGTGATCAAGTTTATGGAAAAAATAGTAGTAAAAGCACAAAATATGCTAAAAACTCTAGTTTCATTCGTAATTTCAATAGACAAGCACTACATGCTTATACACTGGGCTTATATCACCCCAAAAGTAAGGGATACATGGAATTTGTCTCTGATTTACCGCAAGATATAAAAACTTTAATTGGTGAGTTTGACAACATATCTTAATAACATTCGTATTAACCTGTCAATATTATCATCCATGTTATCAGGAAGTTAATTAATGAAAGAAAAACTGCTGCACTACCTAGATCTTTCACCTTTTTTGAAAGTATGTGTTGTTCACTGGAAATACGCTCAATTGTCGTTTCAAAAGCAGTGTTAACAATTTCCACAATTAACACCAGGAATAGACTGCTTATCATTACTGCACGTTCTAGATTACTTACATCCAAAACAAACAAAATTGAGACACATACTATAAAAAGCAGTAACTCCTGTCTGAACGCAATTTCTGATATAAAAGCTGATTTTATTCCTTCACAAGAGTATTGAATTGCTTTTATTAGACGAATAATGCCCTTCTTCATTATTATTCACAAAACCCTTTAATCAAAATTTTAACTCATTTGGATTTGCTACACCCTATAGCATTTTTATCATTTGTTTACCCTATTGGTTTTGAAATTAAGATTTACCGCAACTACAATAAGTACTCTTATCATCACATTTTGGTGTTAAGTCAGGATAGAACGTGAGTATAGCATCATTCTTTCTTACAAACACTGATTGATAATCGTCATCTTCCATTTCATATAGACACATTCCATCTTTTCCTAATTCCTTAAACGCCTTAGTTGCAGAAATTATCGGCATGAAGGTTATATGCGTATCCATTTGGGCATTTAACTTTCACTTCCCCATCCTTACCCAAATATTTCATTCCAAATGTATAAACCGGCGGCTTAATATCTGATTCATTGCACAGGATTCCAACTGCCCATTTATCCTCTTGAGCTTCAACATATCTACCTACAAAATGCATACCACCTAATTTATCGTTTGGCTCACCACAAAAAATATGTCCAAACCCTATAGTTTCTTTTTCACTTCCACTATTTGTAAACCAAATGTTAGCCAGTTCATCTTTAAGTAACTCCAAATCCGCATCTGGCGTAATCACTTATATATTCCTTTCACTACTTCTTGATGCTGCGGACAACTAAGTAAAATTTTGAAATCTTCTTTATCTGGATGTGCTCCCCAATCTCCACAAACTTTCAACACTCCTCTATCGAAGTCAGTTAATTCTGAAACGGTGGCTGGTTGTGAACTGAAAAATGGTTCAAAATTGACTTCAACATTTTCTTCTACATAGCCGGTGTGAAAATAATGATCCTTAATATAAAAAATAAATCCTATTATTGGTATTATTAAACACAAAATTAGTTTAACTGTCTTCGACATAATCACGTTCACAAAAAAGCTAGCCTATAAGAAATAATTTAAAAAAGTTTTAATCTAATCGTTTTTGCAGAGCAGCAACTCCCGGCATTTCATCGCCACTTAACCAATCTAAAAATGCTCCTCCACCAGTGGAAACATATGTAAAATCCTTATCGGTAAGGCCTGCAGCGCTTATTGCAGATAGACTATCGCCTCCCCCTATTATGCTGGTTAACTTTCCTTTGTGCGTTAAGTCACTTACGATTTTCATTACCCCTATTGTACCACTTGCAAAAGCTGAATGTTCAAAAACACCAATAGGTCCATTCCACAGCAGAGTCTTACTGCTTGCTATTATACTGCTTATTGTACTCAAAGTTTGTGGTCCGATATCCAAAATTATATCACCGTCCAAAATGGACTCAGTTCTTCTTGAAATACTAGTGCTGTAATCAGAGTTTACTGCAACCAGAACGTCTTCTGGCACAACTATTTTGCAATTGTTTTTATTTGCTGTTTCAACAATATTATGTAGAAGGTCGTCAACACCATTTTGAAAGAAAGATTTCCCTATATTTACTTTGCTAAATGACAAAAAATTATTGGCTATTGCACCACCTAGAACTAGGTAATCAACCTTTTCTGTTAGCTTTATAAGCATTTTTATCTTAGTTGATATTTTAGCTCCCCCAACTATCGCAGTAATAGGTTTAGCTTTAAACGATACAGCTTTTTCAAGATACTTTAGCTCATCTTGCAAGCAAAACCCTGCATAAGAGGGTAAAAATTCTGTAATGCGTGAAATAGAAGCGTGAGCTCTGTGAGAGCAAGAAAATGCATCATTTACATATATATCCGCTAGAGATGCTAGTTGTTTGGCAAAATTTGAGTCACTTTGCTCTTCCTCTTTATAAAATCTTAGATTCTCTAGTAATATTATATCTCCTGCATCCATAACAGTTACTGCTCTTTGTACTTTTTCACCAACGCAATCGTCAATGAATTTCACTTTTTTATTTAGTAACTGCGATAAAGTGTCAATTACATTTTTTAGCGACAGATTATTGTCTCTGGCCTTTGGGCGTCCAAAATGTGATATAATAATAATCTTTGCACTCGCATTCACTAAATACTGAATAGTAGGCAATGCTCTCAAAATACGAGTGACATCACGAATTTCTCCATCTTTTATAGGAACATTGAAGTCAACTCTAAGTAAGACGGCTTTATTGTGAAGATCACAATTTTCTATACTAGGTATGTTCATTACAAAATTGAAGCTATAAAGTCACTATACAGCAGTTTGATCTAAAGTAAAGTTTTAAGCTTACGAACGTTTAAGGAAATTTGCATGCCAAACGCTTGACACTGGAACCTTATCGTCATGCCGCTGCGAACCGTCATACCGCTGCGAACCGTCATACCGCTGCGGCGCTAACAAGAGATCCCGCTAACACGTAGCGGGATGACGAATTACTTAACCATCATCTACACCGTCATACCGCGATTCATTCGCGGTATCTCAAAGCATAGATCCCGCTAACACGTAGCGGGATGACGAGGTCATGCCACCGCGCGAACCGTCATACCGTCACGGTATCTCTAGATCCCGCTAACACGTAGGGGAATGACGAGGTCATGCCGCCGCAAACCGTCATACCGCCGCGGTATCTCTTAGCCGCTAACACGTAGCGGGATGACGGTTGTCGTTTAGCTACAAACGTTAAGAAATTTACCAAATGAAAAAAAAGGCAAAAGAAGCCCTGGGGTTATTATCCGCTTTAAAATATTGGCGTTTTTTATGTTTTAAACGCTTGACAAGCAAGATTAAGCTGCTTTTAATTGCAACTAACTTACGCTGCAAATGTTTAAGAAGTTTACTAAGCAGAAAAAAAGACAAAGAATCCCCGAGTTAGCTAGTCTTTTACTATCTCTGTCGAGTATTGGCATTTTTTGATGTCTTGTAACGCTTTATAAGCGCGTTCAGCTTATTTAGATAAAAATCTAGATGTAGATGAAGTTTTGTAAAGACATACAGTATCTATGTACTGCAAAAAATTAAACATAAGACGCCGATACATTAAGTAATCCTTACCTTTTAATCTGCAGATTGGCGAAAGCAAATACAATAGCTTCAGTTTTATGATAAGGGGGCTGGCGAAGGGTGTCAAGCAAGTTTTTCGTTTAATCCGTTTCTATGGCTTAGGTGCCCTTGACTCCCGGCTGGGTCGAATTTGTATAGCTACATTGTTGGTAAATCTAAATTGCTTTAATAATTTTGATTGAAAAATAGTTTTTCTATTATATAAATGCTACTTTAGAGTAATCAAAATGGAAGACAATAAATATAGCCTAGGTTTAAGAGTTATCCATTGGTTGATGGCTGTTTTTATTATCGGTATGCTTTGTTCTGGACTTTATATGAAAAGCCTGCCACTTAGCAATGAAATTAAGTTCAACATATACGCTATTCATAAGGCTTGCGGTATCACTATTCTTGGATTAATCATAGTACGCATATTTTTTCGCGTCTTTACTTATGTTCCACCACTTCCAGCAAATTTTTCTCGGTTTGTAATCAATGCAAGTAAAACAGTACACTTTGGTTTATATTCTTTAATGGTGCTAATGCCACTATCTGGCTATGTCATGTCTTCTGCTTCTGGCAAACAGATCAAATATTTTTTTCATATCCCTTTGTTGATTAATCAAAACAAAGATCTAGCTAACACGGCTAACGAGCTACATTCGATGCTTGCATATTTTATGGTACTCTTTATAATCTTACATATACTTGGCGCTTTGAAGCACACATTTATAGATAAGCAAAACATTTTTAAACGTATGATATAGGTTATATGTTAAGTAGCCTCTGGAAAAAAGGAACAGATTTTCTTGGCAGTGAGTTTGCGATAATGGGTGGTGCTATGAGCTGGGTTTCAGAGAGAAACTTGGTCTCAGCAATCTCAAACGCTGGTGGTTTTGGTGTGATTGCATGTGGTGCAATGTTCCCAGACTTACTGGAAAAAGAAATCATAGAGACACAAAAATTAACTAACAAGCCATTTGGTGTAAACCTAATTACTATGCACCCAAAGTTGAGTGAGTTGATAGATGTGTGTATTGAAACGAAAGTGAGCCATATAGTGCTTGCCGGTGGACTGCCAACAAAGCCTAATATAGAAAAAATCAAGGGTGCAGGCATTAAAGTTATGTGCTTTGCACCAGCATTAAGCCTTGCGAAAAGGTTAGTAAAAATGGGAGTAGATGCATTAATAATAGAAGGAATGGAAGCAGGTGGGCATATAGGTCCAGTTAGCACTTCTGTTCTTGCACAAGAGATATTGCCTCATTTTAAAAATGAACAAATACCAGTGTTTGTTGCAGGTGGAATAGGAAGAGGTGAAATGATAATTAATTACCTGGAAATGGGAGCAAGTGGCTGTCAAATAGGTACATTATTTGTCTGCACTAATGAGTCAATTGCCCACAAAAATTTCAAGGAAGTGTTTATTAAATCGGCCGCACGTAATGCAATACCTTCTGTACAGATAAGTGCTGATTTTCCTGTAATTCCTGTAAGAGCTATAGCCAACAAAGCAAGTGATGACTTCATGAAGCGTCAAAAAGAAGTTATTGATGAATACCAAAAGGGACAGATCTCAAAAGAAGATGGGCAGCTTGAAATAGAAAAATTCTGGGCTGGAGCTTTAAGAAGAGCAGTAATTGATGGAGATGTTGAAACGGGATCTTTAATGGCTGGCCAAAGTGTTGGCATGGTTGATAAGGAAAAGCCTGTAAAAGAAGTAGTGGATATGTTAGTTCAACAAGCAAAGAATCATATTAATAGCAAATCTGTAGAAGTAGAAAGCCCAGAAAGCAAATAGTTAAGCGACCTTCCAATAAGCAAGTTGCCGCAATTATTTATAATATGGCATAATTGCCCAGTTTTAATGTAAAATTAACGCTAAAGAGGTATCTATACATTTTGTTATGTATGGAGGAGTCTATGCTAAGTTCTAAAAAAGATATTAACCAACAATTGCACGACACTATATACAAAAAGGTAACAAAAGAAAATCATAAATATGGAAGCCCACAAAAGGGAGATGGAACTATCAAAAAATGCATAGAGTTGTTCAAGGAAGGAGCTAGTCCTGAGGTATTAACTGAATTAGAAAAATCGCTGAGAGAACAATTAGAAAAATCACCAGAAAAACAAGAGGAATATCAAAAACATTATAAGTATTATATCGAAAACTTTCTTCCTGCATTGAAAGATGAAGTAATAAAATCAGAAGAACTAGCTGTACCTACAGTATTTAACAATGAAAGAGAACAATCACAAAGACCACAAACAATAAGAGGAAAAATAGTAAAAACAATTTTGGATATTACTAACAGGAGCAGCAGTGTAAGCTCAATACCAAATGCTGTTGAAGAAAATATTGAAGATCAAATGCAGCTAAAACATATTGAAGAGCAAAACAACACACAAGAAACACCCTTGAATGTAGCTGAGAAAAAAAGTGGTGATAATAAAATACTTAGTAATTCAGATGTTGCAGAGGAAGTGTTTGAAAAATATAGCAAGGTTGTGAAAGAAATAGAGGAGAAGAAAACTTCTAAACTCAGTAGTGGCAATGACTCAGATAGTGGAATAGACTCACCTAGAACGAGTAAAGAAAGTTTGAAATCACCAGTAAGTAGCAGAAGGAGCAGTTTAACTTTAGTAACAAGCACTTCATCTGAGGAAAGTTTAAACTCAACATTGAGCTCTGTTGAAGGAGATAATGGCTTACAACCAGAGGGTGGAGAAAAAACTGAGTTATTAGAATCAAATTTGGAATCCCCAAAAGAAAACGAGACTCAAGTGCAGCCAGAGCAGACTGTAAAAAAAGAGCCAAAAATGCAAGAAAATGAAAACTCAGATGGTCAAGCAAATCCAGATCAAGTTAAGAAAGATATCCTACTTAAAAACCAACCCAATAACAGAAATCTTCACGTTGCACTTGTAGCAGGTTGTGCTCTCTCCACAATAGGGTGCATTGTTGCAGGAGCAATGACATCAGGATTGATAGGAGCAGGACTACTTGCTATGGTTGCAGTGCTTGCTATAGCAGCAGTAGCTGAATTGCATTCAAACTTCCTATCAAGTAAATTAACATCCATTAATGTGAGTCCTCTTGTTGATGATAAGAGCTTACAGCATGTTCACAGCGGTAAAAATTAAATATGTGTTACTTGTAGTGGATAAGTGAATTCAGTTCTTGCCTATTGATATAAAAGTTGTTATATTTGAGGAATGTTTAAAAGGTGTTTAGTTGATGCGCATTCAATTGAATAAAGTTTCGGTTTTTATAGCCTTATTAAGTTTCATTTTTGCATCATATTCTAGCGAAGCAAGTTCGGCGAGTGATGAATTAAAGGTTATACAAGAAACGGTAAAAAATTTTATTTCTTCATTTTCAGTTAAAGATACTGTAGAAAATATGAGTCCTTCAACAATCATAGGGTTGTGTATAGCTGCAGTGATACTTGCAGTAGTGTTCAGAGGTCTAATCTTTTTTATGATAATGTTTGGTGTACTGGTCCTGATGTTCGGTAGTACAGAAAAGGCAACAGACTACTTAAAAGAAAAATTTAACTTTGCAAAAGATATAAAATTACAATCCGATAGCGAAAAAAAAGATAAAAATTAAGATAGTATTTTTATCTTTTTTAATTATCTTTATTGAATACGCATATGCAGTTAAAAGTACCAACAGTTAACTCTAAGCTTAAAAAAAAGAACAACTTAGCATTACTAGAAAGCATTGATTTAGATTTTGTTCCTTATGCTTGTCATTACGATGAAGAAACCATACTAACAAAACAGGGAGAATTGTTAAAAATAATCAAGTTAGAAGATTATTCTTCTGTTGATAACTACAGCGACCTCAGAACTGAAATTAGAAAAAGCATATCAAAAAATATTAATAGCCTGTATTTTACCGTTTGGATTCATACCGTTAGAAAGCGCAATAAACTGAGCTTGAAATGGAATAAAACTGAAGACTTCTCTGACAACCTACATTCAACGTGGTTTAATAAACTAACTGATAGTAAATTACAGTATATAAATGAACTATACATTGTAATATTGTTTAGCGATTTTGGCAAGCATACTAATAATTCGTTTTTTTTCAATAGAATAAAGAATAAGCATAAGTTGTCTTTACAAGAAAGCCATCAGGAGTTGCAAAAGATAACTGACGTAATTCAAAATGATTTAGGACCTTTTGGAGCTAAAAAACTGAGTCTAAGGTTTAGTGAAGGTAAAATATATTCTGAAATGATAGAATTTCTCCACTATATTGTTACATTAACGCACAAAGATTATCCAATACATGAAAGGGACCTGTCGCAATATATTAGAAATTTTAAAATAGCTTTTGGTTTCAATACGTTTCAAACAATATTTGAAAATCAACAGAAATTTGGCTCTATTTTCAGCATAAAAGAATACCGGGAAATCTCTTTAGGTAATATAGATAGATGCTTGCAGCTTGAATCTGAATTTATCATTACAGAAATAATGATATTTACTAGTAATAACAAAGCAATAAAAGAATTTAAAAAACAAATCAACATGCTGCAAATTAGTGAGGATAATACCTTACTTAAAAGCTCAGGAATTGAAGAAATAATAGAGCTTGAAAAGACCTCTAGTATAGACTTCTGCCAACAGAAAATTATTTTTACAATATTTGCAGATGATAGGAATAAGTTAGCTGAAAGTATTAGTGATTTATCTTCTATAATGTCATTAGTTGGCTTCATGATGTTTAGAACTGATTTACATATGGAAAGTCATTTTTGGGCACAACTTCCAGGCAATTTTGCTTTTATTACGCAACCGAAAAATATCTTAACAAAATACGCTTGCAGCTTTGCTATGCTGCACGATTTTACGTCAGGTACATTAAAAGGAAGAAGGTGGAAAGAAGCGGTAATGATTTTTTTCTCAAAAAAAGGAAATCCTTACTTCTTTAATTTTCATGGAAAAAGAAATAATGGCCATACTACGATACTCGGAGCTCCAAATTCAGGCAGAACTTCACTCATTAATTTTCTATTATCAGAATCAAGAAAGTTTAACCCAAGAATTGTCATATTGGATAACACTGGAAAATCAATAATTTTTACTAAAGCAGTGAGTGGTAAATATTACATAATCGATCCAAAATATAAGGACAAAAGCCTAAAATTTAATCCACTAAACATTGAAGATAGTGCTTCCAATCGCAATATGTTGGTTGAACTGATCAGAAGAATGGTAGCCGATACGAGCTTGGTGGACGTAGAAGAAAAGATAAGAAAAATTGTGGATTCTATATTTGCTATACCCAAGGAATCACGTTCTATTTCACAAATTTCTGAGGTGCTCTTGCTCCTTGGGGGTAAGATAAGTAGATGGTGTGACGATGGTGACTTTGCTTACTTATTTCAAGATGGTGATGAATCAGATATTGACTGGGAAACAAAAATTATATCTCTCAACACCGCAAACCTTACAAAACAAAAGGAATGTATGTCCGTGATACTTTACTATTTTTTATATTCTTTTGAGGCAAAATGTGATGGCTCGCCTGCAATACTTGTTTTGGATGAAGCATGGGAGATAAGTAATATTTTTCCTACAGAGAAAGAGTTTGATAACTGGATGCAAAGAATGACGGAACTAAATGTTGTAGTAATCCTAAGTACTGAGAATTTAAATCTCGCATTTGCTAGCAAATTTACTCAATATTTAGATAAACATGTTGATACAAGAATCTTGATGCCGAACGTCAATGCAAATAGATTATACATGAAGGCATTTTCTCTATCGAAAGAGGAGCTGAATATAATTCTGCAGACGCCAACACAGGAAGGTTTATTTTTGATAAAACAGTACAAAGGATTAGTAACCTTAAATCTGGATTTGAAGGATATGCAAGAAATACATGTACTTTCAGCTAACAAAGAGACTATAAAGTATATGTATGAGGCAATAAAAGAAAAAGGAGAAGAAGTTAATGAGTGGTTACCGGTATTTTATGAGAAGTGTAAGGCTTAATTTCTTATTGATATTTTTTTTGATACTTGGTCTTTCGTATCAAGGATATGCTGATTGTCCAACATTTGTAGAAAGTAATACTTGGTGGGAAGCAATAGTTGGTGGAGATTGGGTAAAGGAAATTAAGGTGCAAGCAATAAAAGATCAAGGAGTTGATGGTTACTTTAATCCCAAAATTAGAGTATGTGCTTATGATGGACAAAGTTATTGTTATGACTTACAAAGTGGGGAATCCTGCCGCCAGATATATGGAACGCAAGGTACAGGAGCTGGAGTTTCTGCTGCAGCTTTTATCGACTGGGAAGGAGATAAAACAAAAGCTGGAGGAGAAATTGCTCGGGGTCTTAAATGGGAATGGGCAGACGGTGTTACTGATGAGGAAAAAAGAAGATTCGCTAACTCTCCTAAAATATGTGCTTGCAGTCAAAAAGGGGCTTGTATGTCAGGAATTTCTTCATGGGGTTCTAGAGTATTTTCGGGTGAGAATATTTTCCGTCCTGGGGAGATGGAAAAAGTCTGTGATACCTGCTACCAAACGGCAGTAAAATGTGCTCCTGTTCCACTTGCACCTGGCCCCCCTCCATTTTGTGAACAACTTGCAATGTCGCTTCCACAAGTTAGAATTGTTCCTATAACAGATAAAGACAATGATTACTTTAATCCTAAGGTTAAGGTAATCATTGGTGATCTGAAAGGAAGAGACGGAGAGATTGGAGAAAAATTAGATTTCCCTAAAGGGTATGGAGAAAATAAAGCTGAGTGGCGCTCTATTTTAGACAAAGATGGCATCACGTACTACTTCAAAACTTATAGAGAAAAAGATAAGCTCTGCGCTGAATACCTTGGAACTCAAAGTATAGATGAAAACAATCCACAGTTCATCCGCTGTTTTCCTGCACCACCTGCTCCAGAACCTGAGATAGTGGAGATAGTAAATGCAAATACATTGAAAGTAGAAATGAAGATGAGTGAGAGCACTTGTGCTAAAGCACATGGAACCTATAGTAATGGTTCCTGTACTTTTAATGTTAATACTGACCTCAACCATCCTATAAACATTGGCCCCCTATCTTTAAAAGTAGTAAAACCAGCAATAGTAGCAAAAACAACTGATAGTAATATTGATAATATTATAGAAGGTATATTAGAAAGTAATCCGCAACAATTTAAAGTTCTGAAAGAATATGGCTATGTTCCTGATGTGCAAATTAAATGTTCTAAAGGCGGAAGTTTTTATAGTTTTAATGATTTTGAGAAAAAGTTAAAAGACAAATCTATTCAATGTGAATTTAATAACTCTGGGCAGCCGGAAATAGAAGTAAAGTATAAAGGAAATTCTAACAGTAAAATGCTTTGTCTTTCTGGATGGCAGCCAGAACCAGAGGAGTTTGTTCTTAAAAGAGAAAATAAAATAATACCACTAAAATTAATGGGAACAAGATATACTAAATACAATGCTGTTTACTCCAAGGAATCAAATCAGTTCTATTATCTTCCAAGCAAGGAAAATAAAAGAGCCGATCTCTTAAACAGAGATCAGAGTGAGTTAGATAAAATAATATTCAATAAACAAGGGTATGTTTTCTTCCCTGATGAAAATAAGCAGGAAAAGGGAAAATGCAGTTACTGTGTAAAAAGAAATGATGAGATAGACGATACATTTAAATCTAGTAAAGGACTGAAAGTAGTATACAAATTGACGGATGTAGAGCATAGAGAAAAATGTAATCAAGGTGATGATGGTTGCATCTGCTTTAATGGAACATGCAGCCGTTCAACACGATATGTAGATAAAGAAAACACTCAATCTTTTTATACAAAGATTTCACAAGATGCAAATGGCGTTGTCACGCAACAAGAAGCACCAATTAAAACAAACAGAACAGAGGTCTTTTACGCTGATAAATTGTGTAGGTTCGATTTAGAAGGTCTCAAAAAGAAATTAAAAGAAAAATTAAAAGAGATAATCAAGGAACATCTGAAAAATAAGAAACCAGATCTTGAAAAAAATAATGAAAAATCCTATGATCATAAAAATAAAGATGTTTATACAGATGACTTATCAATAAAATTTGATCGTATTAAAATAGAAGCGTGGGGAAGTGGTGAAGCAGGTCATATACAAGGTAGTGGCTGTGACAATCAAAAATGCCATTCTACTGAAAGCAGAGTAGGGATGCCAGGAGATTATATTAAAGCTAAACTGAAAATCGATCCTAATTATCCTATAATTAAGGTGCAAGTCACAGAGGGAGGGGGTAACCAGGAAAGTAACCTCTCAGATAAGGACGGGGGACCTGTTTTCATAGAAATGTGCAATTCGCAGAAGCAACATTGCCAGCAACTGATTACTGTTGCAGGTGGAGGTGAGTATAGAACATACGGTGGTAAGGGTTATGAGGAAACAGTAATTCATAAGCAAGATTTAAAGCTAGAGGAGAAAATTGTAAAGGCAGATAAACTGAAGTCTACACAAGACAATCAAATAGCATATATAGAAAATGGTGAAATCAAGTATGAAACAGTAGAGTGTGGAAGTGGTTTGAGAAGCAGTAGATCTGGTGCAGGTGGCTGCATTAATAAAAGCAAAGGAATTTATGGTAAAGGCTCTCCAGGGTATGTGAAGATTAGACCTATTATAAAGGAATTTGATGAAGAAGAAATAAATGCTGCTATTAAAAAAGTAATAGAGGATCTATACGATCTTGAAACTATGACTGATTTTTGGGTAGGGGATCTTAACGTGAATATAAGTGGGATAATTAAAGAGGAAGTCAAAAAAGAATTATCAAGGTAAAAAGATATAGCTCTGGAAATGATGCTCTTGTTTTAATAATTAATTAAAGTAAAGCATGTAGTAAATGGTGTAATTGCTGTATCTTAACAAAAAGGTATAACGAATGTAAGAGGAGGGTGCTTTATGTCTCTAAAGAATAAAATTTCTGAGTTAATAGAACAACAATTTAGCATTAAATACCATGACAATTATTTGGCTTACGCTATACATAAGTGGGCTGCAAGCGAAATATCTAATTCTATTGCTTTTTGCATAATTGGTTGTGGAAATTGCAAGATTGGATATCAAGATGTTGCAAAGTCATTCAACATAACAAAAGAAGAAATTGACCAAGGTAATATTGCAAGCATAGAAAGTAAAATAAAAAGTGAAGCTGAAAAATCAGGTAGCGAGTTTTCTGAGTTGATTTCTAGAGTGGATCAATCGCTAAGAGAGCAGAGTGAAAAGTCTATTGTACAAATTTTAGATTCATCCGCTGAGGAGATGTTAAGGAGTTTCTGTGATAGCCCTGTACAGTCTCCAGAGCCTCAAGAACCCTCTGCTTCATCTGAAGAGCATGCTACAGAAGGCCCAGAAACTAGTGTTAATTCAGATCTTTTGTCAACCTAATCAACCCCATATATATGTTTTTTTTGTACCCATGCTTTGCGTTTTGGGGTGGAAAGAAAGCACCATTCTTCGTTGCATTTTTCTATCTTCATCACAACAAACTTGTCTATTTTCATAGTAATCTTGCTGTCTACACTCTGTTTTTGATATCCATAAGTATCTTCTTTTACAATCGCGTAGCGCTTATCACTAAGAAGATTGCCTTTTATCCATCCGCAGTCTTCATCTATATCGCAGACCTTTTTCCAACTCTCAAACTCTTCTATCACTTTCAGGGGCAGATTTTTGCAAGTGTATATCCATTTTACAGGATAGTGAAACCCTGGCCCCGTTCTCATGTTGATCTTATTTGATTTGGTTGAAACAAAGTTGTTAGCAAACAAGCTATGGCTAAATAATAAAAACAATAGGATAATAGTACTGAACCAAGATCCCAGTGTCACGCACTGGGATAACGTGAGGGATAGTGTAACAGACTTATTCATCATAATTCACGATTAGGTTGACATAAGATAAAGAGTAAATTAAAAATTGAATAGATCTTTAAATGCAAAATCAATGCCTATAGAAATATTAATGCCTGCTCTTTCACCGACAATGAGCAAAACTGGAGGAAAAATTGTAAAGTGGCATAAAAAAGAACAAGACAAAGTTGAAGTAGGCGACGTAATTGCTGAGATAGAGACTGATAAAGCCATAATGGAGTTTGAATCTATAGATGAAGGAGTCATAGCAAAAATTTTAGTAACAGAAGGAACAAATGGCGTGTCTGTAAATCAACCAATAGCTTTAATGCTGGAAGAAGGAGAAGATGAAAGTGCACTTAACAACTATACTTCAACTTCCATCAATAGTGCAGTTAAAAAGGAAGTGACAAAAAGTGCTGTTGATAATCAAAAATCAGAACACCAAGATTTAAACGGAAAGCCAATAAGTCATTCTTCGGTGTCATTCCAGCGCGTGACGCTGGAATCCAACCCCTCAATGTCATCCCAGTGCTTGACACTGGGATCTAGAAAAGAAGAATGGATCCCAGTGTCAGCTACTCAGATGACAGAGGGTTATGCAGAAGGTAGAACAAAAATAAGCCCATTAGCTAAG
>NZ_QESS01000002.1:62158-103321 GCF_009012935.1 Wolbachia endosymbiont of Nasonia oneida
CAGAGGGTTATGCAGAAGGTAGAACAAAAATAAGCCCATTAGCTAAGAAAATAGCTCAAAATGAAGGGGTTAATGTGCAGCAATTAAAAGGTACAGGACCATATGGTCGCATAATTAAGGCTGATGTGTTGGAGTTTTTAGGCAGTGGTATACATACTGAAAGTCCTGAGAAAGATACCATAGTTGAAGTAAGCAACATGCGCCAAGTGATAGCACAGCGCCTGACTGAATCAAAACAGAATGTTCCACATTTTTATTTAACTGTAGATTGCCAGGTTGATAAGTTAATATCGTTAAAAAACGAGATTAACTCAGCAGATGAAAACAATAAAGTAACAATTAATGATCTAATCATAAAAGCTGCAGCTTTCAGCATGAAAAAATTTCCTGATATAAATTCTTCGTGGATAGATAATAAAATACTGAGATATTCAAATATAGATATTTCAATCGCTGTGGCACTTGAAGATGGGCTAATTACTCCTATAGTAAAAAATGCTGATAAAAAGGGTATTTTATCTATATCAAAAGAAGTGAAAGATTTAGTAAGCAGAGCAAGATCTGGAAAATTGAAACCTGAAGAGTTTCAAGGAGGAGGGTTTACTATCTCCAACTTAGGGATGTTTGGTATAAAAGCCTTCAGTGCTATAATCAATCCGCCGCAATCTTGCATTATGGCAGTTGGTGCATCTAAAAAACAACCAATTGTTATGAATGAGAAAATAGAAATAGCAGAAATAATGACAGTAAAGCTCTCTGTTGACCATAGAGCAGTTGATGGGGCACTCGGAGCAAAGTTTTTAAATGCCTTTAAGCATTATATAGAGAATCCTCTGGTGATGCTTATTGAAACTGCGGTAATCTATTAGCATTGTTATTACAAAATTAATACCTCTAAGTTTATACTTTTATTAGTTAATAGGTTTAGAGGTAAAAAAATGAATACTACAGTAGAAAAAAATAATCCAAAAATTTTTCCTCAAAATGAAGGAAAGATTAACTCAAAAGGCATGGTTGCCCCACCTGTTCCTCCGAAATCTTCCCAAGCTAAATTTACTGGAATAAAAGCAATTTTTGAGCGAAATGTACCTCATTCTCAAGCAAATGATAGTAATAAAACAGTGAGTAGCAATCTTGGAAGAACATTTGGCCCAACAATGCAAAAACTCATGGAAGACAACATTCATAGCACTCCTAACAAACAACGCCGCAATTCAGGGGATAGTGGTATCAGTGATATTAGTAGCAGCACTTCTGATGATGAGGATAGAACAATAAAAGATAAAATGATGGAAAATGTTAAGCAGGATAACCATCAAAAAAGCTTTGATTTACATAAAGTACAAGCAACTGATGAATTAGAAACCGTAAAATTTCTCAAAACGCTAAGCAAGAAAGAAAGAGAAAAACTTGGTTTTTCTCCTAAACAGCAAAATAACCAAAAGGTTGAGACTAGCAAAAAAACTTATAATCCACTTGATTGGAATCCAATCTATCAAGGTAAAAAGCTCTTTAGCTTAGGCAATATGTCGAGTAATTCGTCTTCATGTAGTGAAAAAAGCAATATTTCAGATGTAAGCGGTAAGTCTAATAATTCAAACATTGTCAGATGTAATATTACTAGGAGTAACAGTAAGGAAGACCTTCGTAAACCTGATGCTTCACATAATGACAAATTTGCAGGTAAAAAATTATCTAATGTCAATGTAAGCGAATTAATCAGAAAGTTTGAACAAGGTAATGACATAGTAAAAGGGCGTTAATCAAATGTTACCCTATCTTTGTATATGTAAAGGTAGGGTATCTTTTCAAAATAGTATATCCTTTATAGCTTTGTTAATTTTTGACTCCCTCTCTGCAAAAGCAGTTTCTAGAGAGGTTTTAAGTTTTTCCCATTCTTCTTGACCATTTAGAACTAAAGATTTATATTCATTTTCAATTTTTTCCAATGCTCTTTGATATGAAAAACCTAATTCCTCATATATATCAATATTTATCGATTGCAGTATTACCAAAAATGAAAACAAATTCGGATCAGGTAATTCTTCTCTTGTGTGATTCAGAAGACACAGCTTTATTTTTTTTACGCAGTATTCTATTGTTTTTAACGATAGTGACAGGCTTTCTGCATAAAATATAAAACTATCTACAATCAAATTTTTTGACTTTTTCGGTAATTTAATATTTTCAAATAGTTCTTTTGTAAATTTTTCTATCGGTTGTTTTGGCAAATGTAAAGAGAGATCAGTAAAAGATTTTAGGTCAAAATTTGGTCCAAGTATTGTGCTGATTGCTCTTTGTACATTACTCTTATCTTTACTTACAGAAATAATGAAAACCAGCCCCTCCACATCAAGCATATACTTTATAGATTCCAAAAAATCGACAACGAATTTAGGACGGCACACATCAAGATTATCCACCATTATATAAATGTTTTTGTCTTTTCTGATTTTATTAACCACATCCGCTAACTGTGTTTTAAAATCTCTAGTACTCTCTTTTCTTCTTTGGAGAAGACTTAATTCACTCAAGACAAAACCTATGTCTTTTTTATCAGCCTCTTTTGCAGCATCAAGAAATACTGAAAGCATAGCAAGTGGAGATTTACTGATCAGCTTTCCTAGTGTGTTTAGAGAAAATAGCTCTTGGTTTATGTTCTTGAACTGTTGTATAACGCTTCTTTTTACTTCATACGATGCAAATAAATCTTCAAATAGAAAATTTAAAAAAGAAGGAAGTGGTTGGTCCAATGCATTGATATCCCATGCACTATAATAAGCTACAATTTCATTTTGCTGTTTTAACTCTTTTACCCATTCTTTCAAAAAAAACGTCTTGCCCCATCCATCATATCCTTCTAAAGATATTATTGTAAAAGACTGATCAATTGTTTTAATTATAGTGTTGAATTTACCTGAAAATTGCTTATAGTTTAGGCGGTCATTTTCCCAAGCCACCACTTTAAATGGTGGCACTATTTTTTTCTTTTTGAATGTTATTAGCGATATAAGTTTTTTTAAGCACATGTCTTATTTTATATTTAACTCATATTCTTGTCTTGAAGTAAGTGCTATCCTCAGCGTTCCTTCATCAAGATAGTCAATTTCTCCGCCCATTGGTATGCCGCAAGCAAGGCGTGATATTTTCACATCCAAATTTTTTAGCAATTCAATTATATATTGTGCAGTAACTTGGCCCTCTAATGTCGGATTAATTGCGATAATTATCTCTTCAATTTTAGACTCTGTCACTTTTTTCAGAATAGTGTCAAGGTTGAGTTCTTTTGGACCTATGCCATTTATTGCAGACAATCTGCCACCCAAAACATGGTATAAACCTGAATATATATTTCCTTTTTCAAACGCCCATAGATCACCTAATTCTTCTACTACACACAGTAACTTAGTGTCACGTTTTGGGTTAGTACAAATAGAACAAGGTGACTTAGTATCTAGATTTCCGCAAACTTCACACTCTATTATAAGATCTGCTAGCTCTTTAATCAAAGATGCAAGTGGTAGCATAACTTTTTCTTTGTTTTGGAGTAAATGTATAACTAACCTGCGTGATGATGATGGCCCTAAACTTGGCAATTTAGAGAAAGCATGAACTAGATTTTTTATGTTAATGTTCATCCAATAAATTCAGAATAGGTAGTCAAATGGTAACATCAAACCCTTTGTAAAGAAAGTGGTAAGTTTCTCTTGATCCACTTTGATTAGCTATAGAAAAAATTTTTTACTTTAACGAAAAAAATTACTTCCGCACACTTAAAGCCTGATTATAATAGACTTCTTGCATAACCCAAACTAAGTAGAAAAAAGGTATCATCCAAGTAGCTGACACTGGTTCCTTTATGACGGCAGTACCTTCTCCACTGCCATTAAGTTAAGGAAAGAATGGTTAAAAACTGAACTAAAAAGTCAGAAATAATTAAGGATTTATGACAAATACTGAAACAGAATAGAGTAAACTTTAAAGCAGATAAACTCTGAAGTGTAAATTACTTAAGAAATAGTTTGTTTAGAAGTCATTTTACAGGAGCTATGGCAATAAGCTACCCAGTTATTATCAGAAGATATGAATACTACCTCTAGTCAAAATATGTGTTTTCTAACCCTTTTTTGGTAATTGAACGAACGAAGATAAGGTACCTTATGACGATCAACTTTCCTTCCCTTTCTTACCGCCAAAGTGTTCATCAAAAATAGCTTTGATAATTGATCCATAATGCAGTCAGTATCTGATTCCGTAGCAAAAATGTCGAAAGCCAAGTTTTTGATCGCGTTAAATGAGACAGATTTGTTAATGCTCCTCTTAAGCTTATCATCGGTTAAGTCCATATTCAACGCTTCTTCTACATCTTCTGTCATAACACTTTCTAGGTTGCTAATAAAGATAGCTGACCAAAAATCCTGTTTAACAGACTCAACACTTTTTCCTGTAAAATTTTCTAGACTTAGTCTTCCTTTGAGTTTTGCAAAAAATGTCTCAACTCCCCAGCGTAAAAAATATAACTCCTTAAATCCTCCAGTTTGAAACTTTTGTTCATCCATTAATGATGTAGCTAACACTTCAATTTCACCAGATGGCAGTACCACTTTGAAGCGTTATTCCACTATTTTCTTGTTTTATCTTACGCTGAGCACATATGGTAACCTCAACACTAGATGGGCTTTTTTCTTCAAACATAGCATTCACTTCATTAAAAGATGATCTGGGACATCGAATGACATAAGCAATTTTTCTTTTTGTAAGGCTAGAAAGAAATTTATAAGATAAATATACAAATCAGTAAGTCATTAGTATTTACAACTTTAAGCATTTCATCTGCTAAGTTAATTTCATGAGTGTTACCTCTATCTAACACTGACCTTATGGCAACATTATTTAGCACATCTTAACAAACCGCAAAGGTTGCACTTGCATAATCACCTAAATCTTTTGGTTTTTGGTTACGTATTTTTCTTGAGCCAAATTCATTTTTTATTTCAACGCTTGTTGGTAAAATGATTTTGGAGGCATCAAGAGCTAACACTCTAAAGCCAAAACAAGTTTTAAATTTTTGGTCTTGGTAGTACAAGGAAACCACACCTTCGTTAATTTCTGAAAATGCACTGTGTTTCATTTTTTTTCTTGCTTGACTAAAAGCACTAGCAGTAACGGTATAGTCTTTTTTCCTATATAAAATAAATTCGTTTAGTATTACTTGCAGCGACTTTACACTTTTTCTTAAAATTAAGATAAATATGTCAATAAAAGATAACTTCCTCTTTCTCATAAAATCTTTTGAAGATGATTTATGGGATTCTATAAATTCTAGACTTGCCAATTCATTTTGAATAAATTTTATTACTGCCTTTTTTACTCATACTACCTTTAAACTTATTGGTATACATCATTATCCCATAAAATCTATCTTTTTTCCTTAACTTAATGGCAGTGGTACCTTCTCCTGTCATCCGAGTAGCCGACTACTTGGATCCAGGAAATTTAACTCTACCAAGTAAATGTACAATAAGAACTAGATTCCAGACTGGAATGACAGCAGTCCTACGTCATACCGCGATTCATTCTCGGTATCTCTAGATCCCGCTAACAAGTAGCGGGATGACGGTTGTCAGGCTAGCTGTCATCCCAGTGCCCAGACACTGGGATGACAAAAAAAGGAGCACTGGAATGACAGCAATCTACGTCATACCGCGATTCATTCTCGGTATCTCAGCCGCTAACAAGAGATCCCGCTAACAAGCAGTGGGATGACGGTTGTCGTTTAGCCATAAACATTAAGAAATTTACCAAATGAAAAAAAAGGCAAAAGAAGCCCTGGGGTTATTATCTGCTTTAAAATATTGGCGTTTTTTATGTTTTAAACGTTTGAAAAGCAAGATTTAGCTGCTTTTAATTGCAACTAACCTACGCTGCAAATGTTTAAGAAATTTACCAAGCAGAAAAAAAGACAAAGAATCCCCGAGTTAGCTAGTCTTTTACTATCTCTGTCGAGTATTGGCATTTTTTGATGTCTTGTAACGCTTTATAAGCGCGTTCAGCTTATTTAGATAAAAATCTAGATGTAGATGAAGTTTTGTAAAGACATACAGTATCTATATACTGCAAAAAATTGAACATAAGACGCCGATACATTAAGTAATCCTTACCTTTTAATCTGCAGATTGGCGAAAGCAAATACAATAGCTTCACTATCATGATAAGGGCGCTGGCGAAGGGTGTCAAGTAAGTTTTTTCGTTTCTATGTTGTCAGCTACTTGGATGACGCCAATCTGAGTTAACTACACCAACTCACATTCAGCAAAAAAGAAAGCTATCTCCTTACGAGCATTTTCTAGACTATCCGAGCCGTGGACTCTATTTTCACTAATATCATCAGCAAAATCACCCCTGATTGTGCCTTTATCTGCCTGCTTTGGATTGGTAGCTCCCATGATTTGTCTGTATTTACTTACTGCATTTTCACCAACTAAAACTTGAACTATCACAGAACCAGAAGTCATAAACTCTACCAATTCCCCAAAAAAAGGCCTATCTTTATGAATTTCATAAAACAGCTCTGCTTGTTTTTTTGTCAGTAACATCATTTTTTGTGCTGTGATTTTCAGCCCAGATTGTTCGATGTAGGAATTTATATTGCCTGTAATATTATTTTTTACTGCATCAGGTTTTAATATCGAAAGTGTCTTCTCAATTGCCATATTATTTCCTTATATAAGATTGTATATTTATGGATTCATTTTATTACAAATTTTGATTTGATAAAAGTAGTTTTTTATTTATAGTTAAGAATAAACCATCAAGGAGGTATTGTATGGGTGAATGTTATAAAAATAACACTACTAAACAAGCTGAGCCTACCACTAAAAAACAAGCTAAATCTACTACTAAAAAATTAGTAAGTAACTTTAAGTCATCACTTTTTTGTGGAACAAAAGGATTTTTAACTTTTAATTTGGCCTTTTTAAGTTATTTGGAATATAGCATATATAAATGCACTTCATCTGCTCATGTACAACAAAAGGAAAATATTGAAAGATGTAACAACATACAGGCTTCCAAGCTTGCACTTGCTGAGGATACAGATGGCAATTTTGCTACACAAGAAATAGAGCAAAAAGAAAAAAACTTTAACCAGCAACACAAATTTTTAAGAGATACTGCTGCCTTTGCAATGAAAAGGAATACTATTCCATTGCTTGAAATGGCTATCATAGTGCCATTTGTTTGTTTTGCGCTGCCAGCTATGCTAGGCAGTATGAGCCTCATGCAATGCGCACTTTTATGTGCTTCCTTAATGATTGCCACATGTTTTATTGTCAGAACTTTTCATCTGCGTGAGAAGTTAATGGAAAAAATCACTAACCATAGTAGAAAAGAAATAGACGCGGAATTTAAGAAAGATACTATAAAATTTCCTATCTTTGATCAAAATAGAAAACACACCGAGTATAATTCGCCTAACTCAGGGCGACTACTGGATGAAACAAGTAGCACCTCTCTTTTCGTTAAAGTTTTACTTTTTCCCCTCAAGGTTCTTCTGAATGTCCTGCAAAGTTGTATAATGCTATCTTTAGCTGCTGTTGAACTTCTTGAAACGGTACCAAGTCTTTTTGTCGATACATTTTTCGATTGGAACTTCACATCCACCAAGAGTAACCTGAAGAGATCAGGCCACTTATTGTATGCCAGTGTAAGAAATTTAGTGCCTATAACTAAATTTGATGAGTGTGTAGCTAATTTTATAGGCACCCCAGAAGTAACTTGTTGTAGTAGTGCGTAGGTGAAAAAGGCAGTTATCTTATTTAATCTTGGCGGGCCTGATTCACTAAATGCGGTCCGTCCTTTTTTATTCAACCTTTTTTATGACAGGAGAATAATCAATCTACCGAATCCCTTTCGGTTTCTTTTAGCAAAGTTTATATCTGCGAAACGAGAAAATACTGCACGAAAAATATACGAGGAAATTGGAGGTAAATCGCCAATTCTAGAGAATACAAAAATGCAAGCTAATGCTTTAGAACTAAAATTAAACGAAAATAGAAACCATGTACACAAGGTATTCATCTGCATGCGCTATTGGCGTCCATTTGCTGACGAAGTTATTGAAAGTGTAAAACAGTTTGATCCTGACGAAGTAATTCTGCTGCCACTGTATCCACAATATTCAACTACCACAACTCTGTCATCCATCGAGAATTGGCAAAAAAATGCTAAACGGTATGGCCTAAAATGCAATACAAAAATGATTCACCGTTATTATGATAACCAAGATTTTATTGAAGCTCACACTAATCTGATAGCTAAGTACTATAAATTGGCTAGAAAAATCGGTAAACCAAGAGTCCTATTTTCAGCCCATAGCTTACCTCTTAGTATCATTAAAAAGGGCGACCCTTACGCTTCACAGGTAGAAAGAAGCGTAGAGTTAATAGTAGAAAAGTTAGCTATCAATAACTTAGATTGGTCAATATGTTATCAGAGTAAGATTGGTCCTGTAAAATGGCTAGAGCCAAGCACTGAAAGTGAGCTATTACGCGCAAAAGCTGATGGTGTACCTGTAGTTCTATCACCTATATCTTTTGTTTCTGAGCATTCAGAAACTCTAGTTGAACTTGATATAGAATATAAAGCAATTATCAAGGATGGATATTACTTTCGTGTGCCAACTCTCAGTACCGATCCCTTGTTTATAAAATGCTTGGCCGATTTGTGCATAAATCTCCCTTGAAGTCCTGATTCATAGGGCTTTTCTTTTAGGATTTTATGTGATAGAATAACAGGAAGTTATTAACTATTTCATGCCAAACAAGCTAAAAAAGAAATCTAACATACTCGCACAAAAGGGTGCATGATATTTATGATCATGATTTCAGGAAGGTAATCTGCATCACAACAGGTTTAACAGCCCTATTGTGTAAGATTTCACTGCAATTTTGCTGCGAGTTCATTGACAATAATAGATCCAATATCTTTCTTATACGGAATGTTGCTCGACTAGTAAAGTTTCCGACATCTATTCTATACATTGCCCATTCTGCATTTACTCTACAGGATCTAATTAAGGATTACAGAAACCCTGAGAGTAAAAAAGAGCTGGCAAAAATTGTGGGTAAATCGGCTAATCTTGCAAGCAGCACCATAGAAGCGCTAATGATGTTGAAAATCATCCATTTTTGCACTGGAAGCAATACAGACATAATAAGTTATATTAACTTAACCTCAACGATCCTATTTTTGTTCATTTCAAAACCTATAAGCTATTATTATACATGCAAGGAATATCTGGATAATAAGGATCCTGAAAAGTCTGCTGAGTGTAAGAAGGACCTTATTATTAGCACATTAACTTTGTCGTTAGGTTTATTAAACTTCATATTAAGAAGGATAGAGACTCCAACTATACCAATAAACTTAGGTAATGGTATAATCTATAATTTCAACTTAAGCGTAACAGTCAGCATAATATATAGTGCAGTATTTCTTGCAGTTCAGCTTGACAAATTGTTTCAACAACCTGTCAATGATGATCCTTCCACTGAACTTGATGATGTTCATAATATAAACGGTCATTCTAATGACAGCACTGTAGAGGTATAAGAATTAGGGATGAAAAGATTTTATTTCTACTGCCAACGCTAGTACTGCTAATTTGCTAACAATACTCCAAAGTGATAGAATTTTACCTTCTACAACCTGGCTAACATCATGAAACTCACAGTCAGTGGCATTCAAGCTAGAATATACATCTTTTCTGCTATTACATCGGTATAAGTAACATGTTGGAGTATCTCCTATATAGTATATTAGCGGTTCTGCAGAACTGCTTTTAAACATGTCAATGGTTGGTACACCTTCTTGTATAATAACGCTATTGATTGCTATTCCTTCTTTTATCTTTTTCATTTTATGACGCTTTTTTTTATTGAGGTTTAATATTTCCTCTCCACTTGTTGCTGTTATAATGCCCATCCCATATGTGCCATTGCTTGCTTTGATAAAAACGTAAGGTTGTGTTTTTATTTCATATTCCTCATATTTTTTTTGCACTAGAGATAATATTTGGTCAACTTTAGTTGCTACTGCTCCTAGTGACAAATCATCATCAAAATCAACTCCATCACAGCTCTCTGTAAGCACAGAAATTAGCCATGGGTCTATTTTAAATTTGCCACAAAACTCAGATGCTAATTCTTGATAGATTTCAAAATACTTAAATTTCTGCCTGCTATGCCAACCGTATAGTGGGCTTGGTACTATATCTTGCTTTACGTCTTTCAGCGTGTCTGGAATGTGGCTCGTCATATCACGGTTCAGTATAATAACATCAGGCACAAATCCTGAAGTTGTCTTTAGCAGAGAGTTTTCTTTCACAACAGTTTCATACTGTTCTATTAAATTGTATACTTCATTATATAAAAGGCCAATTCTAGTCTCAAAACCTGCGAGTTGTAGTATTTTCTCTATAACAAATACGTTTTCTATATACATTTTATTGCGTGTATAATTTTCCGGTATTATAAGAACCTTTTTGTATTGATGTCTTTTAAAATAGCTTTTTATCAATCTTGCTGCCATCGTTCTTGATTCTTCACTTAAGTTATTGAACCCCGCAGGAAATAAATTAGCGTCTACTGGAACGATTTTATAGCCAGAGTTTCTAAGATCTATAGAGCTATAAAATGGCGATGTAAGGCCATTAAATTTTGCTTCGAACCAATTATTTATACTTTTTTCCAAATCTGGGTGAATTATGTTTTGCATCTGCACTTTAAATGTTATAAGGAAGGTATTATATTATAAGCTATAGTTGAACATATTTAGTAAATTTGACTAAAGATTAAAGTATAATGAGATTCTTATTTAAAGTGATAGAAAAATGATTCAACACGATAACAATAAAATGTATGGCACTACTATATTATCAATTAGAAAAGATAAAAGTGTAGTAGTAATAGGTGACGGACAAGTTTCACTGGGCCACACTGTTATAAAATCTGGAGCAAAAAAAGTTAGGCGTCTTTCTGGTGATTCCGTAATTGCTGGATTTGCCGGGGCAACAGCCGACGCATTTACTCTTTTTGAAAGATTAGAATCTAAACTTGACAAGCACCCAGGGCAATTAATGAGAGCATGTGTTGAACTTGCAAAAGACTGGAGAATGGATAAATATCTGAGGAAATTAGAAGCTATGATGATCGTTGCAGATAAATCTATTTCATTAGTAATTACGGGAACAGGTGATGTTCTTGAACCTGAAGATGGAGTCGCAGCTATTGGCTCTGGGGGAAATTTTGCTCTATCTGCAGCAAGAGCTTTAATTGACATTAAAGGAATATCAATAGAGGAAATTGCGAAAAAGGCTATGAAGATAGCTGGCGATATATGTGTTTATACAAATCATAATGTAGTTATTGAAAAGATAGAGGAGTGATATGTCTTCCAAGCAAAAAACTTTATGCACCAATTTTTCCAATCAGCCCATAACCCTTTCAGAAGGGCGGTCTTGTAGTAGTGACACCTACGATGAAAAAGATAACCTCTATAAAGATACTAAGAGTGGTTTTGATTCAAATGACAGCGATGTTCAAGTTAATGACAGCACTCAAGTTTTGTTAGATGACCTGCCACCACAGAAGATAGTTAAAGAATTGGACAGATTCATAATCGGACAGGATGATGCAAAGCGTGCTGTTGCTATTGCGCTCAGAAATCGTTGGCGTCGCAATCAGGTTCCATTTCCATTGCGTGATGAAATCATACCTAAGAATATATTGATGATCGGTCATACAGGGGTTGGTAAAACTGAAATAGCTCGTCGCTTAGCAAAACTTGCCGGTGCACCGTTCATAAAAATTGAGGCAACGAAGTTTACTGAAATAGGGTACGTTGGACGTGACGTTGATTCGATAATACGCGATTTAGTTGATGCAGCAATAGTTTTAGTTAAAGAGAAAGCCCGTAAAGCCTTAGCTAAAAAGGCTTTAATTTTAGCTGAGAAAACAATAGTAAACTCTATGGTAGGCGAAAATGCAACCGAAGAGAGTAAAAAAATTTTTAGAGAAAGGTTGAGGAATAAAGAGTTTGAGGACGGAGAAGTTTCTATTAACGTCAGAGAGAGCAAGAGTATGTTACCTACTTTCGATATACCAGGCATGCCAGGTGGGCAAGTTGGTGTGATGAATGTAACAGAAATAATGGGCAAGATGTTTAACGGGAGCAAAAAAACAAAAACTATTACGGTGAAGGTAAAAGAAGCGCGTGAAATATTAATTAATGAAGAAAGTGAAAGGCTAATGGATGAAGATAAGATAATCAAAGAAGCCATTGATCTTGTTAGTAATGACGGTATAGTATTTTTGGATGAAATAGACAAAATTGCAGCGCGTACAGAAGTAAAAGGTGAAGTAAACAGAGAAGGAGTGCAACGCGATCTGTTACCATTACTTGAAGGAACAACTGTTACAACTAAGTATGGCCATGTAAAAACAGACTATATATTATTTATTGCATCTGGTGCTTTTCATCAGTCTAAACCATCTGACCTCTTACCGGAATTGCAGGGCAGATTACCGATCAGGGTAGAACTTAAGGCACTTACTCAAGAGGATTTAATAAGAATATTAAAGGAACCAGAATCTAGTTTGTTAAAGCAGTACATAGCTTTAATGAAAACAGAAAATGTGACACTTGAGTTCACTGATGATGGTATAAAAACCATAGCTGAAATAGCGTTTACAGTTAATAGGCAAGTGGAAAATATAGGCGCAAGAAGGCTTCACACTGTCATGGAGAAGCTTTTAGATGAAATAAGTTTCATTGCTTCTGAGAAAAATAGCGAAAAATTCATTATAGACAGCAAGTATGTAAAAGATAAACTTGAGTCAATTTCGAAGCAGCTTGATTTATCTAAGTTTATACTTTAGGAAAAACGAAAAGCCTACTTTAAGTAGTATAGAGAGTGTTCAGAAGATTAGCCAGTAGACCTAAAATTTCAGCTATATTCTTTAGGCTGTTTTTCAACAGTAGAATGGTGTGCTGCGACCTCTTGCTTAACATCTAAGCTTAAGTCAATTATTGAGATATTTTCTTCATCATAATCTATGTCTTTTATTAACATATCGTCAGTAATAGTCAAAAGGTCAGGCGGAGAAAGAATAGTTCTTTTATTACCAGCTCTCATTCCCACAACTCCAAGCTCTATAGCAAGTGGTATTTTTTTATCGCCAACCCTAAATTGCACTGTTTGATCTTTGACTATATATTCCCCATTATGCTCCTTTACGCTATATTTAACCGATATCTCATCACCGCACCTTACTTGTTTTCCAGTCTTGTTAATTAAGTCATTAAAAACCATCAGATTATTTACTGAGTCGGGATATTTATCCTTTACTTCGATCAGTTTGACGTAATAAGAATTAAAATTCATTTTGTTCTCATTGGCAATAGTAACTACACGCTCTCCGCCTTCTTTCATACCTATTGCCCCTAAACTCACTTCTTTTAGGTCATCTTGACCTATTTTCAAAGTAACATCAGAAACTTTGCTAGGGAGTGTTGCTGAGTTATTATTAGAAATTTTATATATTTGCAATAGGACTTCCAGGCCACAAAAAGCCTTGCTGCCACTGCCTTCAGTAATTTCATAAAAATTTATCGAATCCTCTTCTTTTTGCTGCGTCATTTCTTCTAAATATTCTGTTAGCCCATGCTTTTCAATATAGCGGTCAAGTGCTGATTCAAGTATTGGCTTCACTAGGTAATATGCTATCGTCTGTATCAAACCACCATGCGTGGCATTTATCTCATAAAGCTTGTCCTTTTTTTCCGGTTTACCTTTGTTTATATAGACAATAGTAAACACAAAAGCAGAAGTTAAAGTGAGAATCATTACTACGGAAATAAGCATTTGTAATATAATTTTTCTAACCATCTTTCTTTACTTGATTCAATAAATCATATAAATAATTAGTATCCCCTGAAAGCGCACTCAAATTATCCAAGCCTTGTTTAAAGAGGCCGTCTATATAGTCCTCTACTTCACTTTTACCAAGCACAGACATTAGGTTATTTGTTTTATCTTGTTCGTAGTCTTCAATATCATCCTTAGCTTGAAAGATAAGCCCTAGGTTTATCCCGTAGTTATATAACGCTCTCCGTTGTTCATCTGTAGCACCCCCTATTATAGCACCTATTTCACATGAAGCTGCAAATAGTTTTGCGGTTTTCATCAAATGAATTTCTTTTATTTTGTTAAAATCTGTGTCAATATCTAAAGCCTGTCCTCCCACCATTCCCCTAATTCCTATTGCTTGAGAGAGCACTTTTATGATCTCACAGCGTTTCTCATTTAACGAAGATAATACCTCAAAAGCCAGAGTAAGTAGTGCATCTCCGGCAAGCACTGCTGTTGCTTCATCAAATTTTTTATGGCAGCTTAGCTGGCTTCTGCGAGTATCACTGTTGTCCATGCACGGTAAATCATCGTGAATTAGAGAGTAAGCATGAACAAATTCAATTGCTGCAGCAACTGATATTACTTTTTTAGCTTCCGCGTTAAACACTTGCGATGAAGCTATGACTAAAAAGGAGCGTATATGTTTTGCAGGAGCAAGGAGTATATAACGCATAGCTGATATAAGCTTATTCTCGCTATTTTCGGGTAAGAGTTTGTTTACTTCTACAATAAGCAAATTTTTTGTTGTTTCGTCTAGCATTTTTGAATTGTTAATTGTTTAGCACGTAACGCTAGCCAGCTAGGGCAGTAGAAAACTTTGCTGTAGTTTACCAGTTATAAAAGATATTGCAAACATAAAAATTTTTTATAACATCAAAGAATAGGTTATTTTTTTGGTAAGAAATGTGAATAGCGAACTAGCAAAGAGCACTAGAGAAGACATAGAAGAAAAAGTGAAAAAGATTATACTAGAGCACATTAGTAAGGATGTAGAGAAATTCAACAGCTCTTCAAAGCTTTCGGAGCATGGTACAGACAGTTTAGATGCAGTTGAAATCATCATGGCGGCAGAAGAAGAGTTCGGGATAGAAATTCCAGATGAAGACGCACAAAAAATGGAAACTATGGAGCAAATAGTTGAGTACATTAATAATAAAAAAGGCTAATAGTTAGTGTTAAATGAGCAGAAGAGTAGTAGTCACTGGTGTTGGTTTAATCACTCCACTAGCAGCAGATGTTGACAACACTTGGTTAAGGCTAATAAAAGGTGAATCCGGCATAAAAGCAATCAATACGGATAGATTTGACTCTTCTGATCTTGCTTGCAAAATTGCAGGGCAGGTGCCGTTGCAATCAGACAACATTGAGCACCATTTCAATCCACTAGATTATATTTCTGAGAAAGACTCAAAAAGGACAGATCGTTTTATCCATTACGGTATTGCAGCAGCTATTCAGGCAGTAGATGATTCATTAATTTTGGAAAGCCAAAATATCAATCGGGAACGTGTTGGTGTGACTATTGGCTCTGGTATAGGTGGTCTTCCGTCAATTCAGGAAAATGTTATTACCATGCAGGAAAAAGGGCCCAGACGTGTCAGTCCATTTTTTGTCCCTGCAAGTCTAATAAATTTGATATCTGGCCATATTTCTATTAAATACGAATTTACAGGTCCAAACGATTCAGCAGTAACCGCATGTGCAACAGGTGCGCATGCAATCATAAACTCAGCAAGAACTATAAAACTTGGTGAAGCGGATGTGATGATTGCAGGTGGAGCAGAAAGTGCACTGTGTAGAGTTGGAATTGCAGGTTTTGCATCTATGAAAGCGTTATCAACTAAATTCAATGATAAACCCAAAGAAGCTTCCAGACCATGGGATGCAGAACGCGATGGTTTTGTTATGGGTGAAGGAGCAGGTATATTGGTGTTGGAAGAATACGAACATGCAAAAAAAAGGGGAGCAAAAATATATGCTGAACTGAATGGATATGGACTCACAGGAGACGCACACCACATCACTGCACCGCATCCAGAAGGAAGAGGCGCATTTAAAGCAATGCAACTTGCTCTTCATAGTGCACAAATTAATCCCAATCAAGTAGGGTATATCAATGCACATGGAACTTCAACGCCACTTGGAGATAAAATTGAAGTAATAGCAATGAAACAGTTATTCGGTGACTACGTTTATAAAATACCTGTTTCTTCAACTAAATCTTCTATAGGACATTTACTTGGTGCTGCAGGGAGCGTTGAAGCAATATTCAGTATTCTTGCGTTAAATAATGGAATTATTCCGCCAACCTTAAATTTACACAAGCCTTCAGAAGGATGTGATTTAAATTTTGTACCGTTTAAAGCTCAGGAGCATAAAATTCAATATGCACTTTCTAATTCGTTTGGTTTTGGTGGCACTAATGCATCGCTCATATTTGGACAAGTTTAGTTGATGTCACCCCAGTGTCTTCCTCTTGTCATTCCAGTACCCTCCTCTTGTCATGCAAGCAGCTCTCCTACTGTCATCCCAGCACGTGACACTGGGATGACAAACGGTTGTGAAAGGGAATACATATAAGAATTAAACTATCAATAGCAATTCAAAAAGAAAAAATATTCTATTCATCCCTGAAGAAGTATTTTATTGACAATTTATGAATAAAGATCAATAATGCAGAAAAGGAATTGATGGGCGTATGCATGAATTTAACCACTATTAATTGTACATTATTTGTTGTAATTACATATTTTTTGACGTGCATTATAGCTTGGTGCTTACCTTTCAAAGACATAACATTATTAACAACATTTGTTCCGGCTTCAGTTGCAATTTTGCTAACCATTTATAATAAACAGAAGGTAAGGGATCTTTTTAAACTTAGTTCGCCAAAAAACTGTCTATTAGGGTTTATACTTATTCTGGTAAGTATGCTAATTTCCAATGGTCTTTTGTCAATTTACTGCGGTTTTTCATTTTTCCGAGAGTCTTTTACGTTAGACCGTGTAAAGGATTTGAGTGCAGTTTTGAGTCCATTAGTGATGTTATTTGTTTTATTATCAACCTTTGTGATGTGGATCATTATGTCTCTTGGTGAAGAGATCGGTTGGCGTGGCTATCTTTTGAAAAATCTTAAAAGCAAAATATCAAATTTTTATATCAGAGCAATTATTGTCGGTATTATTTGGTCAGTATGGCACATACCAACTTATGTGGTTGCTGGCTCAGCTTTGTGGAAGGATGGCTTTACATTCCCGACTATTTGTGCTTATACCCTTTATATTTGTGCAATGTCTATAATGTTTACCTGGTTGTTTGAAAAAGACAACTCGATTTGGCCAGTAACTATTGCTCATGCAACAAATAATCTTGTGTATAGTGTTTTGAGCATTCTAATGCCGTCTCCTCCTCTGTCAACTTTCGATGCAGTAATTCGCCTTACATTAGGAGCAGCTGGTTATTTCATTGTTGCAATTGGTGTTATTTGGTTTGATAAAGCTCGAGAGCGTCATTTGAGTAATTCATAGTATAAAATTTCGGGGGCAATTCGCATCAGGTGTCATGCAGGTAGCATGACACTGGGATGATGAGGAAGAAAAAGCAAATTTTGCCTTTTACGGTCAATCTATTATACTTAGTAAGACTTCAATAAACTAATGAATTATACTTTATATCTAATTAAATGCACAAGATATTAATAAGAAATAACTACAAACCTTTGGTCGGAAAAATCAAGATTAATGGCTCAAAAAATGCTGTTTTACCAATAATGGCAGCAAGTCTATTAAGTAGCTCCCCGGTAATTTTGCATAATGTACCTGATTTAATTGATGTGCATCTAATGTCTAAGTTGCTTGAAAGTCTTGGAGCAGAAGTGAACTTTATGCACAATAAAAATTATAAAGCGAACCATACTTTGAAAATTGACTGCAGCAATATCAACAATCACGTGATGCCATATAAAACCGCAAGTAAGCTAAGAACTTCTTTTCTAATATTGGGTCCAATGCTTAGCAGATTTGGCAAAGCGAGAACAGCATTTCCTGGTGGATGCAACATTGGAAAGCGTCCCGTTGATATGCATATTAAAGCATTAGAAGAAATGGGAGCTAAAATTGAAATTGACGGCTATAATATAATTGCAACAGTGAAAGGAAAGCTACAAGGAAAAGAAATCACATTTGAGAAAATAAGTGTTGGCGCAACAGAAAATGTAATAATGGCAGCAACATTTGCAGAAGGAGTGACAACAATAAACAATGCTGCAACTGAGCCGGAAGTTCTTGATTTAATAGATTTTCTGAAGAAAATGGGTGCTGATATTGAAATTGATAATACAAAGGTCATAATAACAGGAGTTGAAGCACTAAATGGATGTGTTCATAAAATAATACCAGATCGCATAGAAGCAGGCACCTATGCACTAGCTGCTATAATAACCGGTGGTAAGTTGGAGTTGGAAGGAATAAATCTATCTGATATAAGGTGTATTACAAATGAGTTGGAGACTATAGGAGCTATGGTTGAACTGTATGATGGAGGCATTGTTATTTCCAGAAAAAATGGCTCTATTAAGTCTGCTAACGTTGCGACAGATCCATATCCCAATTTTCCCAGTGATATGCAACCACAACTGATGTCTGCAATGTGCATCGCTGATGGGATATCAGTAATTGAAGAGAACATTTTTGAAAACAGATTTACACATGCAGATGAATTGAGAAAGTTAGGTGCTAATATCAGCATCGAGAAAAGCAAAGCTACTATAAGTGGAATAAAAAGCTTATCTGGAGCTAATCTATATGCTACTGACTTAAGATCAACAGCAGCTTTGGTGCTTGCTTCTTTGGTAGCCGGTGGAGAAACTATAATAAACAATTCACATCATTTATGGAGAGGATATGAAGCAATGCATGAAAAACTCAATTCATGTGGAGCTGATATCTCCATTTCGTCTTGAGGATATTTTATGAATGAAGCAACCAAACGAACTATAGTAAAAGAAATAGATGCAATCTTATATGAAGAACATAAGGTATTAGACCATGGATTTATTCGAGTAGTGGATTATATGGGCTCTGATAGCGCTATAGTTCAAGCTGCTCGTGTTTCTTATGGCAAGGGAACAAAACAGATAAGTCAGGATGAAGCACTTATAAAGTATTTAATGAGACATCATCATACAACTCCATTTGAAATGTGTGAAATTAAGTTTCACGTGAAACTTCCAATTTTTGTTGCAAGGCAATGGATAAGGCATAGAACTGCAAATGTGAATGAATATTCAGCAAGGTATTCAATACTTGATAATGAATTTTATACACCTAAACCAGAACAAGTTGCAAAACAATCTGACAATAATAAACAAGGTAGCGGGGAAGCTTTTGATCCAGATACCTCAAAGGAAATAATAGATTCTCTAACAAATGACTCTAATTTAGTATATTCTCATTATGAAAAATTTATTGAGCAGGGGCTTGCAAGAGAAATTGCCAGAACTAACCTAATGCTTAATTACTACACGCAATTTTATTGGAAAATAGATCTGCATAATCTCCTTCATTTTTTGAAGCTTAGAGCTGATAAGCATGCCCAATATGAAATCAGAGTTTATGCAGAAGTTATGCTGGATATAATAAAAAAATGGGTTCCACTGGCCTACAATGCCTTTGTTGAATATTGCCTAGAATCAGCCTGTATTTCAAGAACTGGTCTAGAAATAATTCGCAAATTAATTAAAGGGGAAAACGTTACTAGAGAAGAAAGTAATATTGGTAAAAGAGAATGGGGCGAGCTGATGTCTATACTTGATAAACAATCTTAAAGATAAAGGCATACGTGTCAATCTCCTCTGTCAGTTAACTCTCGTTCACCAGATTGAATCTTGCTTTTTACATCACATTAACTCATCACTTTTATAGAACATCTCATTAAAATCATTTAGAGTTCCAAAATCCTGACCCTTGATAAACAGGTGATCATTAGCAACATGTGCTTCATCAAGAGTAAACAGCTCGTAATGATGATTGTGAGCGGGCCTAACAATTTCATTATATAAAACCATTACTTGTTCGTAGTTATATCCATCGCCAGCATGATATTTACCACGTACGGTATCATAAAAATTCTTTACATCATCATATGTCACTTGCAGCTCCACCTTATACTTTCCCACTTCAAGAGGACTTCCTGTCTTTATTTTTAAGGGATGTTGTGAATTTGCAACACTGTTAGAAGTTTCTGCTTCAATATCAGAATTTTTATCCATATTTTCTATCACACTTGCCATAACAGTTTCTTGTTCATCTTCTGTTGGTTTTGTTTGTTTTTCAGTCTTATTACTGCTACTGTCAGTTTCCACAGTTACTTTTTTTACTTCTATATCTTTTTGGGCTTTCTCATTACTTTGCTTGTGTATTTCATCTCCATGCAATTTTTCCTGCAGAGCTTTTTTCGTATCAGCATAATCATCACGATTGCTTTGCAAAGCTGGTTTATAACTGCTGCTATCATCCGCTTGCATTTGATCTATATAGTTAGATTCTTCTTCCTGTATAGTATTTTTTGCGTTATCCTCACCAACCGTTCCTTTCTCCCCAGACTTGGCTTCACTCTCTACCACAACTTCTTCGTCTACTTGCTCATCATCAATTGTAAATTCAGTACCTATCTGATTGCTATCTTCCTCCAATTCATTAGATAATTTTTCAGATAGCTGGTCACCACTCAAATATGGTTCCTTTGAATATTTAGCATAATTATGGGGATCGGTTCTGTTTTCTGAATAAAACCCACTTTCAAAGTCTGAGTAGGAGCTTTGATTGAGCACAAAAAATAAGTTTTCATAATTAACCAGCATATCACTATCAGGGCTAACAAAATTTAAATATTCATCGCCTTCCCATTCTGGGTGGTGTCTATACTCTGCTATGTAGTATTTACTAGAGTCGAGAGGTATCTTGTCACCTTCTTCCCCATCAAGTTGTAAAACTACTGCTGAATGCCCATTACCTAAATCATTACCTTTTACCACTTTGAATATTTTAATCTCATCCTTTTCTACAAGTTCTTTTAACTCCTCGTTCTTTTCATTTAACTCTTCCTCCCTTTGTCTTTCTGCTTCTCTCTCTCTTGCCAATCTTTCTGCTTCTTCATCAGCTTTCTTCTGCAGTTGTGAGAATACATTTTGTAATATATCTTGTGTGGTTAAGCTATTTGTGTTGCTTAAAAAATTATCTAACACATTTGATGCAATTGGTGACAATTCACCGTGATCATCAAATACTTTTTCCTTTGCTTTATCATAGTGATTTGGGTTATAGATTGCATACAGAGGATAAAAACCATAATCTGCAATTGACGCTCCGTCAGGTGATAGTTCCATTGAGAATCCATAGTAATTAAGTGGAAGATTGGAGGTTAAATATTTACCGTTATCATCCCTAACGTGTAGCTCACTTCTACCATTGTGCTCACTATATTTGTTGTAGTAGATATAAAAATTCTCATGGTTAAGATTGAAGTGATCATCTAGATTATCGAATTGAATTGTACTGCCAAGCTTCTCGCGCAAAAGATTTTTGCTTTCATCTGTAAGCTTTATATGTGCAGAAAAGTAGTATCGATCTATAGGTTCGCCTTTTTCTATTTCAAAGTTCAAAGTAATCTTGTCGTTGACCATTGGTAGCCTCCACAAATTCTATAAATCATTTTATTTATCAATCATACGGTCTGTACTATGAAAAATGTGTTAAACGTTAAGATTTTCTCTGTACCGATTCATCTATATTGCCAAGCTTAATAAAGTTACAAGCTCTTTAAAACAATGTTAAACTCAATCACTATGGCAAAAACAGTTGACGTATTACTACCACTTCCAATTGATCAGTTATTTTCATATGCAATTGAGGAAAATACTGAGATTTTACTTGGAGATTACGTAGTGGTGCCATTTGGCAAAAAACGCTTAATCGGAATAGTTTGGAAATACAGTGATAAAAGTAACCGAGAATTAAAATTTATTGAGCAAAAAATCGATTTACCAAATATTAGACCAAAATTGATTGCATTTGCAGAGTGGGTTGCACAATACAATTTAATACCTATTGGTATGCTTGCCAAAGTGATAATGGGAGGAGTGTTAAAAGTAAATCACATAGATAAATTGGTTTGTGTTGAACAAAAGCAGGAAACAAGTGAAATAAGTTGCCAATTAAGCCCTGAACAGCAGATAGCTAGTGATAAAATAATCAGCAATTTGAACGAGTATTCAGTGACTTTGCTTGACGGTGAGACAGGATCTGGAAAAACGGAAGTTTATCTCTCTGTGATTGCACAATTGATTAAGAATTACACTGCCGTTCCAAATGCTGCTCAGACTTTACCATCCCAGTGCCCAGAGACACAACTGTACGAACATTGTGATTTGGGTCTACCAAGAGGGTGTCATCCGAGTAGCCTGACACTGGGATCCAGTTTTTCATATAACCTCATTACAAATGTTTATTTTAACTTAAAACCAATACCTAATTTACAATCAAAATTCCTGGATTCCAGTGTCAAGCACTGGAATGACACCTTTATACTCAAGGCAAAACCCACTGTAACATTTAGCATACCGTCTTTGCCACGTACTAGTATGACACCAGAATATGTTGAAATGACATCAGGAGAAGGTAATACACAAATTTTAATCCTCCTACCTGAAATTGTTTTAACTTCACAATTGGTAAATCGTGTTCGCGGTCAGATATCAAAAAACTTAGTTGAATGGCACTCAAGGCTCACTCCAAAAACTCGCCGGAATAATTGGCTCAATATAGCAAGTGGAAATGCGCAGATAATTATTGGTGCACGATCAGCACTTTTTTTGCCTTATAAAAACCTAAAATTGATTATCGTTGATGAAGAGCATGATTCATCTTTTAAGCAAGAACAGGGAATTATATATAATGCTCGAGATATGGCGATAATCTTAGCCAAATTTGAAAATATTCCGATTATTTTATCATCAGCTACTCCACTGCTTGAAACGATTCATCATGTTAAAAACGGGAATTACAATCATGTAAAGCTAACCAAGCGATTCGGTGGTGCAGAATTGCCACTCATTAAAGTAGTGGATATGAGAAGCAACAAGCAATGGATCTCCTCTGAGCTTTTTGAAAGCATCAAACAAACCATAGAGAAAAAACAGCAGGTTATGCTTTTTCTAAACCGCAGAGGGTATGCACAACTGGCAGTTTGTAAAAAGTGTGGATATAAAATTTCCTGCTTAAATTGTGCTGTTTGGCTTACATATCACAAGAAAAAAAATGCTCTTTTGTGCCATCATTGCTCTTATCAATTGAAACTTCCAGAAAAATGTTCTAATTGCCAAAGTGAACAGTCATTGTCACTTTATGGCGTAGGAATTGAAAGGTTACTTGAAGAAATGGTGAAATTAATACCAAACGCAAAAACTGCGATCATAAGCAGCGATCAGAAGTCGGTTAGTAACGTAATTGATTTGGTACTGAAAGAAGAGGTGAACATTATAATCGGCACACAAATAATTGCTAAAGGGCACAATTTTCCCAAATTAACTTTGGTTGGAGTAATGAATGCAGATTTGAGTCTCGAAAATTCTGATTTAAGAGCAGCGGAAAAGACGTATCAATTGTTGCACCAAGTTGCAGGCAGGTCAGGAAGGTTTAATGAAAAAGGAATGGTAATAGTGCAAACCAATAACCCTGAAAGTTCAATAATAAAAGCATTGCTGCATCAAAAAAGAGACTCATTTTATGAAATCGAACTTGAGTCAAGACGCGAAGCCAAAATGCCACCATTTAGCAGATTAATAGCGCTTATAATTTGTGGTAAGAATCAGATTGCGACACAAAAAGCAGCGAATGAAATAGTAAAATCTCTTCTCTGTCATCCAAGTAGCTTAACTACTTGTATCCAGGAAAAAAATGTAGGTGTAGACAAAAAGGAATTTGAAATTCTTGGCCCATCACCAGCAGCAATAAATTTTTTAAATAATAAGTATCGGTATAGGGTATTATTAAAAATACACAATAAGCACAGTCTATCCATACAAAAAAAGCTGAAATATTGGATTAAAAATTGTAACTTGAATTCGAGTATTGCAGTGATAATAGATGTTGATCCTGTAAGTTTTTTTTAACGAGTTCCGTTAAGCCTTCTTGCCAATTACTACAACATTCTCACTGGGAAAAAAATAATCAGGTACAACCATATTTTTTGGTGCAGGACCCCCAATCACTCGGCCTGATGTATCATAATATGAACCGTGGCAAGGACAGAACCAACCATTACCATCTCTTGTAGCGTGGTCAACCGGTACACACCCAAGATGTGTACATATTCCGATCATGATTAACCATTCGTCTTTTCCTTCGTATACTCTCTGCTCATCTAATTGAGGATCCCTCAAGCTCTTCACATTCACAGCTCTTGCAGCCTCAATTTCTTGCTTTGTGCGCCTACGAATGAATACTGGTTTACCTTGCCACTTTACTTTTACTCCATGTCCTTCCTGAATTCCAGACAAATTCACTTCCACTGTGGAAGTTGCTAGAACTTCAGCAGAAGGATTCATAGATTTAACCAGTGGCCAAAGCCCACTTACAGCTCCTATACCTGCCATAGCGCATGTAGTTAATGTTATAAAATCTCTCCTACTCTTATTTTTAGTAAGATCTTTAACAGGAGGTGTTTTTTTATCCTCTTTGTCTGCCAGTGGTTTTTTATTTTTAGTTAAATTTTTGTCCATTGATCTTTACTTAGCCATAAGTATATATTTTAATTTAAATACTGCGTATTAATCAACAAAAACTTGCGCTTTTTGTTTAACCTGTACTACAGTTGAGAAGAGATAGAGTTTTCAACTTCAGAAATACTATCTTCAGTGGAATCAGGATCTTCAATTTTCGCTACTGACACCACCTTTTCTCTACTTTCTGTTTTAAATAGAGTTACTCCCTGAGTGCTACGTCCTGCAATCCTGATATCATTTACTGAAATACGAATTAACTTTCCTTTATCTGTAATAAGCATTATATTATCACCCTGCTCAACTGGAAAACTAGCAATAACATTACCGTTTCTGCTAGTAGTAAGAATATTGGTGATACCAACACCACCCCTGTTAGTTATTCTATACTCATACGCAGAAGTTCTTTTACCAAAGCCATTTTCGGTAATAGTTAATATAAACTCCTCATTCACTGCAAGTTTTAAGAATAATTCGTTATCTATTCCTAAATCATTCAAAGTCTTTTCCAATTTAGAATCAATGGAGTTATTAATTGCAGTTCCCAGTCTTTTTGCAAGTGGAACTTTTAAGTAAAGTTCTTTTGTTTCTGTTGCTACACCTATCCCATTTAATATGGTCATGGATATCACGCTGTCATTCTTTGCAAGTTTGATACCTCTTACGCCATCTGAATTGCGACTTTTAAATTGACGCACATCACTTACAACAAATCTGATACTTTTGCCGAATCTTGTTGAAAGAAAAACATGATCAATTTCATTGCATACTTTAACCGATATTAATTTGTCTCCTTCATCGAGCTTTATTGCTATTTTTCCATTGCTTGGAATATAGTGAAAGTCCGCCAAAGAGTTGCGCCTTATGTTTCCATAGGCAGTAGTAAAAACTATGTTTTGATTTTCATCATTTTCACTTGGTAACGGCATGATATTAGTTATAGTTTCACCATCGCTAAGCGGGAATATATTAACAAGCGCTCTTCCACGTGCAGTTGGCTCTGCAAGAGGTAACTTATAAACTTTTAATCTATAAACTCGACCAATGTTAGAGAAGAACAAAACGCTAGTGTGAGTATTTGTCACAAATAATTCTGTAATTACGTCTTCTTCTTTTAATCCCTGTCCTAGCTTTCCTTTTCCACCACGACGCTGAGTTCTGTAGTGAGAAAGCTTCACACGCTTGATATAACCATTCATAGTTACGGTTATCACCATATCCTCTTGTGGAATTAGATCTTCAGCTTCAATGTCCGTATCTGATTCCTCTATTGAAGTTTTTCGCGGCACAGCAAATCTGTTCTTTATTTCTTGTAGATTGTTTTTTATTTCCTTCATCAACTTCTCTTCTGAGCCAAGAAAAGCGATATATTCTTTTATCAGGTTGATCATTGAACTTAGCTCAGCTTCTAATTTGTCTTTTTCAAGGCCTGTTAAACGCTGCAGTTTCATATCAAGGATAGCTTTAATTTGTAGCTCAGTTAATCTATACACTCCATCTTTCAAAAAGCTTGCGCTATCTGAAATCAACTCGATAATAGTGTTGATTTCATTCGAAGTTTTCCATTCTTTATTTAAAAGTTCTCTACTTGCTTCCGCAGGATCTTTTGCACCGCGGATGATTTTTATCACTTCATCTATGCTGAGGACCGCAATGTAGAGCCCTATATATATATGAGCTTTTTCTCTCGTTTTTCTTAGACGAAATTCTGTTCTCCTGATTAACACTTCTTTTCTAAAATCAATAAAGGCCTCTATGATTTCTTTCAATGACATCAAAGCAGGCCTGTTGTTATTGAGCACTAAAGTGTTAACACTAAAACTACTTCTTAGTGGAGTTAGCCCCAATATTTGATTAAGTATAAAACTTGCTTCAGCATTTCTTTTGAGGTCAATTACTACTCTAATACCAGACTTATCGGACTCATCCCTAATTTCTGTTATACCATCAATTCTTTTTTCTTTTACAAGCTCACCTATCTTCTCAATTAATTTTACTTTATTTACCTGGTAAGGTATTTCATCAATCACTATTGCTTGCCTATCTTGTGGCAGATCTTCTATATGAGTCTTGCCTTGCACAACAATTGATCCACGACCAGTTGCAAATGCTGATCTTATTCCAGACCTTCCAAGAATTGTTCCCCCAGTTGGAAAATCCGGCCCTGGCATCACTTCAAGTAACTCATCCAAAGTAACTTCAGGATTATTTACATATAATATACAAGCATCTATTATTTCTCCAAGATTATGAGAAGGAATATTGGTTGCCATACCAACTGCAACACCACTTGCACCGTTTACCAATAGATTCGGAAACTCTGCAGGCAGCACAACTGGTTCTGTTTCATTTCCATCGTAGTTTGGCCTAAAATTAACTGTATCTTCATCAATATCATTCAGTAAAAAGTGCGACACTTTTTGAAGTCTTGCTTCTGTGTATCGCATTGAAGCTGGTGGATCTCCATCTATCGAACCAAAGTTACCTTGCCCATCAACAAGTGGTAAAAGAAGAGAGAAATCTTGGGCCATTCTAACCAAGGAATCGTAAATAGCTGCATCACCATGTGGGTGATATTTCCCCATTACGTCCCCAACTATACGAGCCGCTTTTTTATATGGCTTACCGGCATCGAATCCAGCTCTTGACATTGCATATAATATGCGCCTGTGAACAGGTTTAAATCCATCCCGCACGTCAGGTATAGCCCGGCTTATGATAACGCTCATTGCGTAGGAAAGATAAGAATCTTCCAGCTCTTTTACTATTGAGATTGGTACTATATTATCCTGCATTTTCTACACTTTAATTGAAGTAATTAATAATACTAACATTCAGTTAAGCAAATGGGCAATGACAGACTTGAACTGCCGACCTCCTCGGTGTAAACGAGATGCTCTACCAGCTGAGCTAATTGCCCCTTTAGATCTAATTCTATAGCTCAATATTATTATTGTAAACAAAAATAGCAATAAATTGTATCCGTTCAGCAGAGTGGCAAAATAGGTAGACAAGGTGATCTAAAAAGATAATCATAGAGTAAATGTGAGGTAAGTCCTTACAATAAATGGTGTCATCCAAGTAGCCGACACTGGGATGGCTTTGTTGCATAGCAACTGAAAAAATCTGGTGGCTACTGACAAAATTCATTATAAAATAGCCATTTAACCTTGAAAGAAAAAATATGCCACAAAAAATGAGGGTCAGTAACCATAGCGAATATAACAAATTTCTAGAAAAAAGAGGAAATATTTTTCATTATATCAACGAAGCCATAGAAAAGTGGTACGAGAATGGTCCAAAAATACCAGGTGGCAACAATATTTATAGCGATAAAGTTGTAATTTTGGTGCACATAATAACTTGTTTATTTAGAATAGGCCTGAGGCAAACAGTTGGGTTTATAGCAGGATACCTTGAGCAAATTGGGAAAAATTTGCAAGTTATCAGCTATTCACAATCATCAAGAAGGTTTAAGAAACTCAATATTAAGATCAATGATTGCAGAAAATAATATGGAAGATATCGAAATTGCTATAGACAGTACAGGAATTAGTATATACAACAACACTCCTGGTCATAGCAAAGAAAATAGCGAAGATAGAAAGTATCGCAGCTATGAACAGACAAGAAAATTGCATGTAATGTTGAATACAAACAGCAAAAAAGCCATAGCTGTAAAATACAGTAACGGCTGATCACTATGGAGCTTGTGATTTGCTAAAAGAAGTCGATTTTCAGTATGTCATAAAAGTACTATATGCAGATAGGGCATATGACAGAGAAAAGCTCTATAAGCTGTGTAATCAATATGGTATAAAAACGAAAATTCCTCCGAAAAACAACGCAGCAGAGCATCCAAAGTTAGACTATATGGCTGAGAGAAATTCTGCAGTCAAGCTCATAAAGTCATATGATGAAGATGGTATAAAGAAGTGGAAAAAAGAGATGAGTTATGGAAAAAGATCTTATATAGAAAGTTTTTTCTCGCGACTGAAACAAACATTCGGGTTTAGTTTTAGGAATAAATCTGAGACAAATAGAGAGAAGGAACTACTTGTTAAATGCTATTTGCTCAATAAGTTCACTGATATTGGTATGGCTAAATTTGAGATAACTTCATAAATTTATTGTGCGTTACCTACTATCCGAAGAGCGATGCAACAAAGCCATCCCAGTGTCAAGCACTGGGATGACACCCTCCTTGGCAAACAATGTTCGTACAGCTATGTGCGTGACGCTGGCGCTGGAATCTAGAAAAAAATAGATCCAAGTAGTCAAGCTACTTGGATGATACTGACTGCTAATTTTTTATGCAAGAGGTCCAATCATTCACCGTTCTTGCAAGTGATAGCACTCTCACTTCTTTTGCACCGGAGTTTAAAATTTCCTGAGAGCAAGATCTTACAGTTGCTCCGGTTGTTACCACATCGTCAACTAATATCACGATTTTATTTTCGATAATTTCTTTGTTGCTTATACTAAAAGCCTTCTTTAAATTTTTTTCACGCTGTTTAAGTGAAAGACCAGCTTGAGGCGCAGTATGGCGAAGGCGTTTTATTGCAAATGGCGTATAGGATAAATTGGACAACTTACTCAATTCTTTTGCAAGCAGTGCTGCTTGATTATATTTACGTTTAAACAAGCGCATTTTATGTAACGGTATAGGAATTATGATCTCTGCGTTCTGAAATGTATCCTGATTAGCTTGGTGTATCCACTTTGCATAGATTTTTACGTAATTCAAATTATCAAAAAATTTGAAATTTATAATCATGTTTCTACTATGTTGATCATAAGCAAAAACTGATCTTAATACTTTAAACGGTGGAGGATTGATGATGCACTTACCACACGTATAAATATTGTCTGAGATTACTACGCCACAAACATTGCAGTAATGCTTAGTTAGAAAATTGATTTTTTTGTTGCATTCACTACACAGATTAAGATTTTCATCAATGATACATTCGCAACTTACGCATACGCTTGGAAATATGAGATTTGTAGCTTTTTTTAGTAAGAGAAGGTTCACAACTCATTAAATATATTATAAAATAATTTATATAGTATAGCTAAAGTAACTTAAGCTTACACTCTTTCACTTTTTATTCCATTTCAATATAGTTCATGCTGCTGAAAAGCAGAACTTATAACTCAGTTTGTGGTATACCATTGACTGAAGTAGTCTTTGAATTATCCTTAGATAAAAATTGATGTTTTTCTGGCTTCTGTACTTCACTCAACTTACTTTGCACTTTGTCACAAGCCCACACAAGTGGCGTTATGATTGACGCGGCAGCCCAAATGATAGCAGCGCAAGCATAACTTACAATCTTGTTAAATACTCTAGCTACTGCATTAGCACAATCTTGCCCCATTTCTAAAAATATGTTTGAATAATTAACGAATGATTTTGTATCCGTTTTAAAACAATAGTCCCCTGTTATTTTTGACAATAACTTGACTGGAAAGTATGACAAACATGCCACTATCAAAAGTAAAGGTTGCAATATTATGTTGGCTGCTAAAACAGCACCCAGTGTACACAATGAATACACTCTCTCTGCTCTGTGGCCCACGTATTCACATTTATCATTGTTTTTATAATACTTGTTATAATCGTCTTTACTCTCAACTCCACAAATTACATCTTTCACAGATCCTAGCACATTATCAACGTAATGTACGGACTTATAGAAACTATTTTCTGGAACTAGTGTGTTATCTTCTGCTTTCTTAGCAGGTACAACTCCATATTCAACGTACCTTCTAAAGTATCGATATACTGACATTCTTATCTCCAAATCATAAATATGCAACCTAGCCTAATATAATTAAGAAATAGTTTATAATAAATACGTTTTAAGATACCTGCCTGTAACACTTTCTGGAATTTTTACCACTTCTTCTGGAGTTCCAGTAGCAATCACTTCTCCGCCTTTTATTCCGCCCTCTGGTCCGATGTCTATTATATAATCTGCAGTTTTTATAACGTGCAAATTGTGCTCGATAACTATAACAGTGTTTCCCAGATCGACTAATCTATGGAGTATTTTTAGTAAGTTATTTATATCTTCAAAGTGTAATCCAGTTGTTGGTTCATCAAGAATATACAATGTTCTTCCGGTAAATCGTTTTGATAGCTCTTTAGATAGCTTTATTCGTTGTGCTTCCCCCCCAGACAACGTTGTTGACGACTGTCCGAGTTTTATATAGCCAAGTCCCACTTCCTGCAAAGAAACCAACTTTTCTTTTACCATTGGAAGGTTTTCAAAAAAAACACAAGCTTGATCTATCGTCATATCAAGCACATCAGAGATTGATTTTTCTTTATAAGTAACTTCCAATGTTTCCCGATTATACCTTCGCCCTTTACATTGCTCACACTTCACATAAACGTCCGGTAGAAAATGCATCTCTATCTTTAAGTGCCCATCACCTTTACAAGCCTCACACCTTCCCCCTCTGGTATTAAATGAAAACCGGCCTATATTATATCCCCTTGCTTTTGACTCCGAAAAACCTGCAAACCAATTTCTTATATGAGTGAACATACCAACATATGTTGCTGGATTTGACGCAGGAGTTCTACCAATTGGCGACTGATCAACTTCTATAACTTTATCTATATATTCAAGGCCTTCTATTCTATCACACTGACCATACCTTGCAGACGAATGATGTATCTTATGTGCTGAATATTTATATAACGTTTCTATGACTAAACTTGATTTTCCCCCTCCTGATATTCCAGTAACACAAATAAGATTCCCTATAGGAAATTTAACGTTCACATTTTTTAAGTTATTTTCACATGCATTTATTACTTTTATGAACTGAGTTGCTTGCTTTCTTCTCCTTGGAATTAAAATTTTTTTCTCTCCACTCAAATATTGCCCTGTTATGCTCCCCGAATTTCTTTGCACCTGGTCTGGTGTTCCTTCTGCAACAACTTTTCCACCATTTACGCCAGCTCCAGGACCAATATCAATCGCATAATCAGCAGCCATTATTGTATCTTCATCATGCTCAACAACGATTACAGTGTTACCCATGTCTCTTAAGTTTTTTAGTGTGGCAATTAACCGATCATTATCACATTGATGAAGGCCAATCGAGGGTTCATCAAGAACATATAAAACCCCCGTTAATCCTGAGCCAATTTGCGAAGCAAGTCTAATCCTCTGACTCTCGCCACCAGAGAGAGTGCTAGATTCTCGATCAAGCGTTAGGTAATTCAACCCTACATTCTTTAAAAATGTTAGCCTCTTGATTATTTCACTTAGTATTTTATTTGAGATTTGCTTCTGTTGTTCTGTGAGCTTGTCTGGCAAATTTTCAAACCACTTAAGGGATTCATCGATACTAAGCCCTGATATTTCACCTATATGTTTGCTATCAATTTTTACTGTAAGCGCTTCTTTTCTCAATCTATAGCCAGTGCATTCTCTGCAGTGAGTAACAGAGCAATATCGCTCAACAAGCGTTTCATCATAATCCATCTGGTTTTCTAAGATACTGACCAAACCTTGAAATTTACCGAAGCCAAAGAGTATCATATCTTTTACTTCTTGATCTATGTTCTTCCACGGAACATCAAGGCTAAATTTACAATTTTCAGCCAGTGATAGAATTGCACTTTTTAAAAATCCATAACCTGTGTGCACTTGACGGAACATTGATCCCACTGGCTTTAAAGCGCCTTCAGATATTGAAAGAGTTTCATCTGGCACTATCAGCTTCACATCAATAGCCAGCTTTTTACCAAGCCCATTACACGAACCACATGCACCGTAAGGGCTGTTAAAAGAAAATAATCTTGGTTCTATTTCCTCAAGAGTGAAACCAGACTCGGGGCATGCAAAATTCTCTGAAAAAGTCAGAATTTGACCATTTTTATACTCGGAATTATGGTTGTCAGGTAGGTTTACTATTTCTACATACATTAGACCATTACCAAGTTTTAGTGCGGATTCTATACTACTTGGCAGTCGATTTCCTATATCGCCCAATATTGATATTCTATCTGCAACCACAAAAATGTCGTGTTTCTTGTTCTTATCGAGTTTAGGCAAGTCATCTACATTGTACACTTCACCATCTATTTTGAACCTTACGTAACCTTGTCTTTTAATTTCCAATATCTCTTTAAGATGTTCTCCCTTTCTACCACGCACAACAGGGGCAAGTATATATATCTTAGTTTCTAAAGGTAACGCAATTATAGTATCTACAATTTGAGACACCGTTTGTTTTGTTATTGGTAATCCAGTTGCAGGTGAATAAGGAACTCCTATTCGTGCATATACTAAGCGCAAGTAATCGTAAATTTCGGTAACAGTTCCAACTGTTGACCTTGGATTTTTTGAGATCGATTTCTGGTTGATAGATATTGCAGGAGAGAGACCTGTAATCGACTCAACATCTGGTTTATCCTGAATGTTGAGAAATTGACGCGCGTAAGCTGACAGGCTTTCAACGTACCGGCGTTGGCCTTCTGCATAAATCGTATCAAATGCAAGGCTAGACTTGCCAGAACCACTTAGCCCAGTTATAACAACTAGCTTATTTTTCGGTATATTGACGTCTACACCTTGCAGATTATGTTCCCTTGCGCCCTTAACTCTGATAAAATCGTCCATATTATACCATATAGCGTATTAACCATTATAGCCTCAAAATACGTGAATTTATAGTGATATATTGATTTTCTATTGATTTTTTCAACTGTTACGGAAAATTAAGCAGCGTTTGATAAATCGTCATTCCGCTACTTGTTAGCGGCTGAGATACCGCGACGGTATGACGGTTAAGTAGGCCAGTGCCCCTATGATGTCATCCCAGTGTCAAGCACATAGCTGTACGAACGTTGTAGTTTAGGAGCAATTCCCACCAGTGGGCCAGTGCCCAGACACTGGTTCTATGCAACTTAATTAAAAACGTTTGTTTTAGCGTAAGACAACTACCTTTAGCTCATCAGCTCAGTTATAAGCAAAATTTCTGGATTCCAGACTGGAATGACACCATTTGCTGTGCAATTTACCTTCAAAAATGAATGTTCGTACAGCTATGTGTCAAGCACTGGGATGACACCATTCTTTTTTCTGGATTCCAGTGTCTGGGCACTGGAATGACACCCCCCTGATAGGCTCAAATCATAGTGTTTGTACAGTTGTGGGTTTAGGCTACCTATAAATTCTAAACTGTTGTTACGTATTAGGACCACCAAATACACCCCCAGGACCCAAAGTCAGTTTAGCTATATCAGAAAACAGGTTATGTGGAAATCTTAAAATACTTCTTGTTCGCCAAGCAAAATAAATACATTCCTACAAACAAGCAGATGCTCAATACTGACACATAAGAAAACTTAAAAATTAAATCTCTAATGTATATTGATAAGCATTTACCTGCAGAAAATTTGTATAGTAATCCAACACATACAACGGCACTATCAACCACTGATGCTATAATTAAAGTAATGAAATTTGCCATATGAAAATTCAACTTGGACTTCAATTTTTCAAAAATAATTATGCTTGAGAGAAGAGATACTAAAATTGCAGTATATGAAATCAATATCATCAAATTAAAACTTTGCCATTTAAAAACACAACATAGCGCTGTACACACTATTAAGTTGTACGTAGCTTTGCTTCTGCCATAAAATTCAACCATTGAATTTACAACTAAAGCAGCTCCCACAAATAAGGCAGCACATATCATCAATTTATTTGAAGTGTTGAGTAAAGAAAGACTGATAAACAGGAGTATCGATAAAATAGACATAATTACCTACCCAAAATTAATAACATACATTCATTCTAAATAAACATTACATATAGTAAAAGAGTTATTTAGCATAATAAGAAAAATATTTTATATTAGCATGCCACATCTTTCAAATCTACTTTTAAAACATCCTTTATGTTTAGCACCTTTTTCTCTGTTACTTTGCCAATACATGAATAAACTGCACCTTCAAACAATTCTTCAAACCTCTTCTGATTTTGTGGTGCAATAGTAACCAAAATTCTACTTTGCGATTCAGAAAACATTATTATCTTGTTTATTATGTCTGTATTTTGTATTTTTCCTATTGGCACTAGTGAAAGATCGATTTCAGCACCAAGGTCTCCTGCAATTAGCGATTTTGCCAGAGCAATAACTAATCCGCCTAAGTTTGGTGCAATTGCAGAGGCAATTATGCCATCTTTTATTGCCTGGTTGTAACGCTCATACAACTTCCTAGCGCTCTTTGCATCAACTTTTGGTACGTTGTTATTACCTATTCCACTATATAACTGATATTCAGATCTACCAAGTTCATCAAGTGTTTCTCCAAGCACATATATCAAGTCCCCTGGCATTTTTACATCAAGCGATACCGCATTTTCAATATTTTCTATAATTCCAATTGCTGAGATGAGTAATGAAGGTGGTGCAGAGATTATCACTTTCTCGCCATTTTCATCATATCCCTTGAAGTCATTGAACATACTGTCTTTTCCGGATATGAATGGTGTTTTAAATGCAGTTGCGAAGTCGTAACAAGCCTCTGCAGCTTTCTTTAGTTGCCACAACCTTTCTGGATTATAAGCATCACACCAGCAAAAATTGTCGAGCAACGCTAGATGATTTATATTTCCTCCTGCGGCTACATAGTTGCGTATCGCGGTGTCAATTGCACATGCTGCCATGTGGTAGGTGTCAATTTCTCCATAACTTGAGCCAAATCCTTGCGATTTTACAACACCTTTATTTGAAGAAAGAACAGGCCTTGAGACAATAGCTTCGCTGCACATTCTTCCCTTGCCTTGCAGTGGTTTTAACACTGACGATCCTTGAACCTCATGATCATATTGCACCACTATGAACTCTTTACTGCAAATGTTTGGTCTGCTTAACATTTCTTTTAATTCAATTTCTAAAGAAGGCGAACTTGTTGTCATTCCAGCGCGTGGCGCTGGAAGCCCCTTAGACCACGGCTTTGTCTGTAAATGCATTTTAGGATTACCATCATGCAGAAATTCAGTTCCGATATCCATTATTACTGTCCCTTTAGGACATTTAACAACGGCTTTACCACTCTCATTAAACTCTCCAATCACACAAACCTCCACATCATGTTTTTTCATGATTTGCTTAAACATAGGGAGATTTTCTTCTGGCACTGCTAAGGTCATTCTCTCTTGTGATTCTGATATCCATATTTCCCACGGAGCCATACCATCGTTTTTAAGGAGAACCTTGCTCAAATCAACTTCAAATCCGTCTTTTCCCATTTCACCAATAGACGACGACAGCCCACCTGCTCCATTGTCCGTTATTGCATTATAAAGACCAAGATCTCTTGCTTTTATGACGGCATTGGATAGTTTTTTTTGTGTTATAGGGTCACCAATTTGCACAATCGTTGAAGGGCTGTTTCCCGACAAAGCCTCTGAAGAAAACGTTGCACCGTGAATTCCGTCTCTTCCAACTCTTCCGCCAATAATTACGATTTTATCGCTGTTTTTAGGCCCTTTGATGTGTGAAGGTGCGTTATTTATGTTGCGCGGAATAATTCCGACACTGCCAACAAAAACTAACGGCTTGCCACAAAATCTATCGTCAAAATATACCGATCCAAGTTGCGTTGGAATACCAGAGCAATTACCAGCAACATTAACACCGTGGATCACTTCTTTCATTATATATTTTGGCGGTAAGATCTCATCAGTGCGCTCTTTGTCCCTATAAAACTTGCCTTTTGCTTCTTTGGCAAAGCAAAAGTAATAGGTATTCATTATAGGCTCCGCGCCTTTCCCGAAACCAACTATATCACGATTTACTCCAAGTACCCCAGTCATTGCTCCACCAAACGGATCAAGCGCCGAAGGGCTATTGTGAGTTTCAACTTTATCTACGATTAAGTAATCGTCATTAAAAATTATTCCTCCGGCATTGTCGGAGAAAACTGACACGCATATGTCAGAATTTATCTCACGCGTTGCACGCTTAATATAATGTGCGTATAGGCCATCTTTTATTTCATCAATGGGAGAGCAAAAGATATTGTGCTTACAATGTTCAGACCAAGTTTGTGCTAGGGACTCAAGTTCAATATCATATGGATTTCTATTAAGTTTTTTAAAGTAATCCTTTATAGCTTTCATTGCTGCCAGAGAGAGCCCTAAAGTGCCATTACCATCGATTCCATCTCTGCTGATTTTCTCAAGTTCTTGGTCACTTACATTGAGGTCAACGGACTTAGTACTATCCTCTGTCATCCCAACCCTACCTTCTGTCATTCCAGTGCTTGACACTGGAATCCAGTTTTCATTATACAATTGCTTGAAGTTTTCTGGATCCCAGTGTCTGGGCACTGGGATGACACCTTTTAATTTACCGTAATGCCTCCAATAGCAATTGCCGTTTTCTTTATAAACAAGAATGCAATACTCAGTGATAGGATTAAATTCTTGTTTTATATCATCTTCAGTTGCTTGACTTAGAATCAATTTTGAACTTCTTGCTTTTATACAAACATTTTCATCAATGTAGTCCTTGTTTATTAAATATTCTCTAACAATTTGTTTCGCTGTGTTGCCTACATTGTCAGTCATGCCAGGTAAAAAGCTTATCTCCAAGCCCCACTTTGCTTGTGGTTCTATGAAGTTATATTGAACTTCTTCAAGGTTTTCATTGTAGGAATAATAACGGCAGTCTTGTATGACTTTATTATAAAATAGCCCACAAATTTCTTCATGTAATTTTGATGGTAATTCTTTGCTTATGTAAATCAAGTAAACATTAACTACCCTTCTGCGGCCAACTTGTTCACATTTATTTAAAACTTCTATTCTGATGTTTGCCATGTAATATTGTGAAAGACTTTAATATATCATAGCATAAGAAACTGCGAGCACATTTATATTTTAAATAATTTCTATACAATAAAAGTATTGTATTAATTGTTACTGTTAGTGGGAAGAGTTTTTACTGTTAATGTGGATGAATCCCTTTTTGATGTGCTGGTTCAGCACATATTTTCTGAATATGAAAGAGAAAAAATTCCCGAGATAAAGGTCATACTTCCTTGCAAGAGGGATGTGATAGCGCTACTCAATGCATTCAAGAATTATAACGCTGAAAAATGCATAATTTTGCCAGAGATAGTTTCGCTAGAGAACATTGATGAGGAAGATTTAATATTAAATCTTGATAGAGTTAAAGTTATAAGTCCAATAAAAAGGACGCTGCTACTCATTCAATTCATATTGGAATGGAATAGAAAAAATAATGATAATTTCCCAATTGATTTAGCTTATAGCCTGCCATCATTGCTTGATAAAATTCAGTATACCCAAATGGCAGAGTTCGATGAACATTCAAAAAAAATAGAAAGTTTCATAAATTTACTTATTGAAACATGGAATAAAATTTTAAAAGATTTAGGAGTAGTAGATATATTAGAACATAAGAGTGATTACATAAACAGTATGATAACCTCTTTACAAAAAGACCAACATATAATCTTTGTTGGAATCGGAAAGGATAAGTCGTTAATTAAGGCTATATATGACCTGCCGTTTGGAGAAATAATTTTGCCTAACCTGAATTTGAAAATTAAAGAGAAAGACTGGAAATTGCTTGATAAAAAACACTATCAATATTGTTTGAAAGATCTGCTCGATTATTTAAATGTAGATAGAAGGGATGTGAGTTTTCTGCCAGAAGCGTGTTCTCCAGTGCTCCGACACTGGGATCCAGAAAACTTAACTTTAAATGAACGCACCAGGTGGCTGTACAATAGAAACTGGATTCCAGTGTCAAGCACTGGAATGACACCATCTACTACTCAAATTACCTGCAAATTACAATGTTCGTACACTAAAAATCAGAGGGCTGGGATGACAGGAAGTCCTGAGCTAGATTATGTCTTTGATACAACTGCCGATCTAAGCAAAGTTAGTAGTGGACATATTGGCAATATTGAAGTCATCACTTGTGATTCCAGAGAGGAAGAAGCACAAGTGACATCATTAATTATAGAAAATGAAGGTTATGAAAACGTTTCTTTGGTTGTCTTTGATAAATTACTTGCAGCTCGTATAGCATGTTTATCAAGGCAACACAGTGCCATACCGGAAAATTATCCTTATATAACGCTTCTACTTTATAGTATCGAAGTTTTGACCTCAAATTGGAGCAGTGTGGCATTACTTTCGCTCCTTAAACATAGGCTAGTGACTTTTGGTTACACTCAAGAAGAGTACTCTCGGATTTTATCTGAATTTGAAATAGAGATATTACGCAACTTTAGTACAAATGGCCTGAGCGATATTATAAATGCTATCAATGCTCATAAAAAGCTAAAACATAAAGAAGATATATTACTTATTATCAGTAAGTTAGGGATTATATTTAATCCTTTACTTAACATTATAAATTGCCCTATTTCTGATGTGGTGGCAACTCATTTGCAGTGTATTAATGTGCTATCTGGTATAAATTTTTCAGAGCTAAATAGTGAAATAGGTAATTTCACCTGTAATTTCTTGAATGCATGTGAGGGTATAGAAATTAAGTGCTCCTTAGAGTTATATAGCCAAATTCTGACCTTATTTTTAGAGAAAGAGTTTTTCTCTGTAGCAAGTGACTTGAATAAATTCAGCTTATATCACAACAAAGTTGTAATACTCGCTGGATTTAATGAAGCGCCAAGCTTTCAAAGTCCGCTTGTGAATGCACTTACGAGAGAAAAATTTAACCTTCCTTCTGCGCAAGAAGAGCAGGGGTATTTTTTTTATACTTTACACAATTTGTTTTGTGCAAGTAAGGTTTATATTACAAGATCGCTAAGCCATAGAAAACCAATTCTATTGCAGCGTTTGGAAATTCTGCTTAAGGAGGGGAAACAGCCGTATCGTGATTGGCTGAGGGTATTAAATACGCCTGAATGTACTGTTCCATGTACTCAGCCTATGCCAAAACCTCAAACCGAAGTTAGAAAAGAAAAAATGCAGGTGATGTCTTGCAGTGCAATAGAAAAGCTAATCCGCAACCCTTATTCATTTTACGTTGAATATATACTGGGCCTTAAACAATTAAGAGACTTGAATTTTAAGCCATCGATATTGGAATTTGGCACTATGGTACACAACATTCTTGCAAGATATTTACGCAACAAAAAATCTCCAATGAGCATTGCACGAGAAGCATTTTCGACTAGTCAGTTTAATTTTTCAAATATGTGGTGGGTAAGACTACAAAAGATAATTCAATCTTTTGTCGAATTTGATGAAACTCGAAGCAATTATGTTGAGTTGGAAAAGAACTTTTCCTGTCCGATATTTCATATTCCAGCGCGTGACACTGGTTCTTGTGATCAGTATGAAACTGCTTGGATGACAAATAGGCCACAAGAAATCTTACTGACAGCAAGATGTGATAGAGTTGAGTATCTACCAAGTGGGCAAGTAGCAATTATAGACTATAAACTTGGTTCACCACCTTCCAATGAAGAAGTGATGTCGGGGTTTTTTCCGCAATTAATTTTGCAAGCTTTAGCGGTAGAGTATGTGACCGGAAGGGAAGTCTCAGAACTTGCTTATTGGAAACTTGATTATGATAAAATAAAAGTTATTTCTTTGCGAGATTATAGACAAAAAATGCAAGAATTTCAGAATGATCTGCCAGATTTTTTATCTAATTATTTAAGTAATTCCACACCCTTTATTGCCTCTCCATATTTTGATAAATTCCTGAGATTTAACAGCTATAAACAGCTAGAAAGGGTAGGAGAGTGGTTGTAAATGGTGTCATCCGAGTACCTGACACTGGTTTCCATCCAAAAGGGTGTCATCCCAGTGCCCAGACACTGGGATGGCTTTGTTGCATCACACTTTATGAGATGGTGATTTATGGTAAATTCATGTAACTATCTCAAATTTAGCCATACCAATATCAGTGAATTTATTAAGCAAATAGCATTTGATTAGCAGTTCTTTTTCTCGATTTATCTCAGATTTATTCCTAAAACTAAATCCGAATATTTGCTTTAATCTTGAGAAAAACCCTTCAATATAAGATCTTTTCCCATAATTTACTTCTTTTTTCCATTCTTTCATGCCATCTTCACCGTATAATTTTATTAACCTAATAGCAGCATTCCTGTCAGACATATAATCTATTTCTGGATGTTCTGCCGCATTGTTTATTGGTGGAATTTTTGTCTTTATATCATATTCGTTACACAACTTATAAAACTTGTGCCTATCACATGCTCTATCTGCATATAGTGCTTTTATGGCATGCTGAAAATCAACTTCTTTTAGCAAATCACAAGCTCCATAGTGATCAGAGTAGACACCGTTACTGTATTTTACAGCTATGGCTTTTTTGTTGTTTATATTCAACATTACGT